>JBDTPD010000006.1:0-20664 GCA_039932855.1 Chitinophagaceae bacterium
ATTCATTATCATTCGGTGGTGGTACCGCTGTCATTACTGATCCAACACTTCCGCACTTAGTAAGCGCTAAAACAAGTTGCGATGGCACTATGATCACGCTGAAGCTGAATAAGAAAATGAAATGCAGTACCATTACCGGAACAGGTAGTGAGTTCAGTATTTCCCCAGCCGGCCCTGCTATCGTATCTGCCGTAGCTACTAATTGTAGTTCATCATTCGACTTTGATGAAGTAGTGATCACCTTAGCCGCTCCCCTGGCGAGTAACAACTATCAATTGATCATTAATAATGGTTCCGATGGTAATACGATCCTTGACAACTGCGATCGTGATATACCACCAGGCGAACAAGCGCCTTTTCAATATTTTATTCCGCAACCAATTTTTGCCGATAGCCTTGGCCATATTGGTTGCGCGCCGGATGAAGTGAAAATATATTTTCCTAAAAAAATAAAATGTGTCACTATCGCACCCGATGGTAGTGACTTTTCAGTTACCGGACCAACTGCTGTAACGGTAGCAAGTGCCAATGGTAATTGTGTAAATGATCAGACAGATGTGATCACCGTGAAATTTTCAGCGCCTGTTTATACAAAAGGAAATTATGTCCTGCATTTGAAAGCAGGTATTGATGGCACAACTGTTATTGATGAATGTGGTATTGAATTACCTGTTCAATCTCTTCCTTTCAGTACGGCAGATACAGTGAATGCCAACTATGCATTAACGATGGATCTTGGCTGCCAGGTAAACACACTTCATTTTTCACATAATGGTGCGAATGAAGTAAACAGCTGGTCATGGACATTTAATAGCACGATCCACATCACTACTCAAACGCATACCATCATATTTCCTTCAGCAAGTACCAATACGGTTCAATTGATTGTAAGCAATGGCGTATGCAGTGACAGCATCGATCGCACGATTGTACTTGACAATCAGGTAAAAGCTAATTTCGATATGGCTGATATTATTTGTCCTGAAGACGGATTGGCGCTTACTAATACCAGCACTGGTCTTATCGATATCTATCAATGGAGTTTTGATGTATCAGGTACCAGCAATGTAAAAGATCCTGCGCCTGTACATTTTCCACAAAACAATATCGAAGCGTTCTACAATATCAAACTCACCTGTACCAATACTGCATTGGGATGCAGTGATACCAGGATCAAGAAATTACGCGTACTTGATAATTGCTTTATTGCGGTACCAACAGCTTTTACACCAAACGGTGATGGATTGAATGATTATTTGTATCCCAACAATGCTATCAAAGCAGAAAATCTTGAATTCAGTGTCTTCAATCGTTGGGGACAATTGGTTTTTCATTCGCGTAACTGGCAGGAAAAATGGGATGGAAAGATTGGTGGATTGTTACAAGGCTCAGGTGTATATGTGTGGTTCCTGAGTTATACGCATAGAGATACGGGGAGGAAGGTGTTTCAAAAGGGGACGACTACGTTGATCAGGTAAGAAATTATGAATTAAGAATTATGAGTTAAGAATTGGTGTCCTGAAATTCATAACTCTTAATTCTTAACTCATAATTTATCAACTGTAAGAATGCTTTTGGCTGAGGTATAAATTTCATTTGGTACATATTTCCCCACTGCCCTATCTTTGCACATGGCAACAAGAAATACCCCCCGTGTGGCGGGTTCCCCCTCAAACAAATCCCAGAAATTTTTCGGTGAAGGTCTGACCTTCGATGATGTACTCCTGATGCCGGGCTATAGCCAGGTGTTACCCCGTGATGTGAATATACAGACCCGTCTGACCAAAGATATCACGCTGAATGTGCCCCTGTTATCGGCAGCCATGGATACCGTTACGGAGTCTTCGCTGGCAATGGCGCTGGCACGTGAAGGCGGTCTTGGCATCTTACACAAAAACATGACCATTGAGCACCAGGCTGAGCAGGTACGTAAAGTAAAACGTAGTGAAAGCGGGCTTATACTTGACCCTATCACCTTACTGGAAAACGCAACCATCGGTGATGCCTTAAAACTGATGCGCGATAATAAGATCGGTGGTATTCCGATTCTTGATAAGAATGGAAAACTGGCCGGTATTCTGACCAACCGTGATCTTCGTTTCGAAGGAGATCGCACCCGTAAGGTGAGTGAGATCATGACATCAACAAACCTGATCACGGCACCGGAAGGAACAGATCTGAAAAAAGCAGAGATCATATTACGTCAGCATAAGATTGAAAAATTACCGGTGGTTAATAAATCTGGTAAATTAATTGGGCTGATCACTTACCGTGACATTCTTCAATTCTATAGTTTCCCAAATGCATTGAAGGATAAGTTCGGCCGTTTGATGGTTGGTGCCGGTGTTGGTATTACAAAAGATTTTCTTGATCGTGTTGCTGCTCTGCAACAGGTAGGCGCAGATGTAATTGCATTGGATAGTGCACATGGACATAGCAAAGGAGTGATCAGTGCATTGAAAGAAGTAAAAAAGAATTTTAAAAATATAAATGTCATTGCAGGAAATGTAGGTACAGCTGCCGGAGCGAAAGCATTGGCAGAAGCAGGTGCAGATGCAGTGAAAGTAGGGATCGGGCCGGGATCGATTTGTACCACGCGTATCGTTGCAGGCGCCGGTGTACCACAATTAACAGCGATCATGGAAGCATCGTCTGTATTGAAACCAAAAAATATTCCATTGATTGCTGATGGTGGTATTCGTTATACCGGTGATATGGTAAAAGCATTAGCTGCCGGAGCCGATTGTGTAATGATGGGAAGCATCTTTGCAGGTACGGAAGAAAGCCCGGGCGAAACAATCATCTATGAAGGAAGAAAATTCAAAGAATATCGTGGTATGGGTTCATTAGGTGCGATGGCTACTGGTAGCAGTGATCGTTACTTCCAGGACCCTGAAGATGATGTAAAGAAATTTGTTCCGGAAGGTATCGAAGGACGTGTTGCTTATAAAGGTTATTTAAAAGAAGTCGTTTATCAATACGTAGGTGGTCTGCGTGCAGGGATGGGTTATTGCGGAGCAAAAGATATCCGTGAATTGAAAGAAGCCACGTTTGTAAAAATTACCAATGCCGGTATCCGCGAAAGTCATGCGCATGATATTGAGATCACGAAGGAAGCGCCGAATTATAGCAGACAGTAAATCGTTTAAAGGTTTAAAAGTTTAAGGGTTTAAAGGTTAGCGTGTTCCAGTAATGTAGACTACTAACCTTTAAACCCTTAAACTTTTAAACCTTTAAACCCTAGTTCTCCTGCACATCAAATACTATTATCTGCGTATGATACGCCTTCACCGGTATACCATTCTGAATGCCGGGTCTCCACTTCGCTGCTTTCTTTAATACACGTACGGCTTCTTCTTCCATACCATACCCATTATTGCTGACAGGTTTTATATTGCTGACGCTTCCGTCGACATCGACTACAAATTCTATTGCGACACGATATTTTCCTACTGCTGCACCATTACCGACAGGAATTTCGCCACGTAAATTCTTTAATAAAAATCTTGACCAGTCACCTTCGAATTTTGCTTCTACTTCTACTGATCTGAATGGTTCATCTGATTTTGTTTTTGATTCTTCTATGATGCCTTTGTTTCCATCCAGTTCTCCCGGTTTGACAATACCATCATCCGGTATTCCCTCCTGGTTTTTAATA
Organism: Chitinophagaceae bacterium; assembly: GCA_039932855.1. Taxonomy (GTDB): domain Bacteria; phylum Bacteroidota; class Bacteroidia; order Chitinophagales; family Chitinophagaceae; genus JAJKIP01. The sequence continues at coordinate 3,659 of JBDTPD010000006.1, forward strand.
TCAATTTTTACATCACTCAGGTCTGGTTGTGCAGGTGGTGGTTCCTCAACTTTATCATCATCTACAATAACAGGTGGCGTAAATTGTTTCATCTCAATTTGTTGAGGAGGTTCTTGTCTGGGTGGCGGAGGCACTACCGGTGGTGGTTTTTCTTCTTCCTGTACCTGCTGCAACTCAAACTCTTTTGTGATCAGGGCAACACTTGAAGATGGCTTTAATTTACTGGCCAGCAAAGTGCCTGCAATGATCAGCAATAGAAAGATGAACACGAAAATTAATGCACGTTTAATACGTTCAGGATAAGTTACGCGTAATTCATACGCGCCATACTCTTTGTTACGATTATCGAAAACGAGGTCAAGCAAGCTGCTTGACAGAATGCGGTTGGCTTCCATGGCTTTACTTTATTATGAGATGAAAACAGATAATTATTCCATAACAACTATTTTGAGTGTCTGCCGAAAACGCCATGAAGAAGAAGTTGAATGGTTGAAGAGTTGAAAGTTAAAGGAACCGAACTACAGAAGAAAATACTTATTGTATTTAAATCATTGTTTGAAATAACGTCCTCCTCTTGCCGCTCCTCCTCGGTGGAAACTGGTAAATCACTCCAATACATAGAACATAAATATTAATCGCCGAAGGCGATCCGTGCATCCGTGGCAATATATTTTTCGATACCTGTAGTCAGAAATCCTACGTAAGTACATCATCCATATAGTACTCCATTTATTGCCACGGATGCACGGATCGTCTTCGGCGATTATTGGAATATTTTAAGAAATCAGGCGGAGCATTCGAAATGAAATTATAATATCTTCACCGCGTCTTTCCATCGTCATCGGCGATTAAAAATATTTTCTTGAAAAAACTTCTGCCTCTTTTTTTATCCTTTGGTTGCGGACTTTTATTATGGGCAGCATGGCCCGTATCGCCGTTGACCATTCTGATATTCGTTGCATGGATACCATTGTTGTATCTCGAATCGATTGTCAGTAGTCGTAAAAAATTTTTTGCATGGGCCTATCTCACTATGCTTACCTGGAACGTAGCAACGACCTGGTGGATCTGCAACGCTTCTGTACCTGGAGCATTAGGCGCATTCTTTGCAAATAGTTTACTCATGTGTTTTCCATGGCTTGGTTTTTCTATTGCAAAAAAATGGTTGGGTGAAAGGATCGGTTATATTACACTCATTGCATTCTGGATGTGCTTTGAATATATTCATTTACATGATTGGGGACTCAGCTGGCCATGGCTCACATTAGGAAATGCAATGGCTACTCATCCTGAATGGATACAATGGTATGAATACACAGGCACCAGCGGTGGTACATTATGGATACTGGCTGTGAACATTCTTTTATTTCAGCATGTAAAAAATAATACCGGGCGCAGTGGTACTAAATCATACAAGTATATGCTGCAGGGAATTGCTGTATTGATCATTCCTATCGGCATTTCATTTTTGCTGAATATAAAATTCCCGATGAAACGGGGTGCGGCAGATGATAATGTAGTAGTGGTACAGCCTAATATTGACCCGTATGAAAAAATATTCACCGGTTCATTCGAATCGCAATTGGAAAAATTAATTCATACCACCGAGGAACAAATGGATAATCATACAAAGCTGGTAGTATGGCCCGAGACCGCGTTGTACATGGGGAATGGTATTGAAGAAACGGAGATGAAAGAAAATCATTTTCTGAATCCATTATGGTTTTTCCTGAAAAGGCACCCGGAGATAACTCTTTTCACTGGTATAGAAAGCTACCGTGTATTTCCTACTAAAGAAACACCGACTGCAAAAGAAGCAGCACCCGGTTATTTCTATGATGCGTATAACGGATCTGTATTATTGGATAGCTCCGGACCCATTGCTTATTATCATAAATCGATGCTGGTACCGGGTGTAGAAACATTACCATGGTTTCTTAAGTTCATTGATACATGGTTTGAAAAATTTGGTGGCACCACAGCCGGTTATGCCAAACAGGATGAGCGGACTGTATTAAATGATACGGCACATGGTTATAAAATTGCACCGGCTATTTGTTATGAAAGTATTTATGGAGAATATATGAGCAGGTATGTTCGTAATGGCGCTAATATCATTTGCATTATTACCAATGACGGATGGTGGGGCAATACTCCGGGCTATAAGCAGCATATGAACTATGCACGATTGAGAGCTATTGAGACCAGGACATGGGTAGCACGAAGTGCCAATACGGGTATCAGTTGTTTTATTGATCCGTATGGTACGGTCATCAACCCGCAGCCATGGGATAAAGCTGTTGCAACAAAGGCGATTATTCCGAAAGGGAAAGCAAAAGAAACATTCTATGTAAAATACGGCGATGTACTTTCCAAATTAATGGTCGCTTTCAGTATAATATTTCTTGGATGGACAATAACATTGGTCATTCGTCAAAAAATTAATTCACGCAAAGAAGCAACGGCCAAATGAATCTTGTAGTCACTAATTTTTTATATAAATAGTCACGCCTTTGTGGGGCATTCATTCATAACATGAAAAAAGAAATCAGCTTCCAGGGAAAGAAAATTTTTTATCGCGTTGAAGGCGAAGGAAAGAAAGTGATGCTGGTACATGGTTTTGGTGAGAAAAGTGATGTATGGAACAATCAGGTAGAATATTTAAAATCAAAAGCTCAATTGATCGTTCCTGATCTTCCAGGTAGCGGCGATTCAGAAATGATCGATGATATGAGTATGGAAGGAATGGCGGAAGTATTAAAAGCCATTTTTGATTTTGAAAAATCAGTGTCTTCCAAAGTCTCCCCCACCGGGAGGGTCCCGATAGCTATCGGGATAGAGGGGGCCGTTTTAATCGGCCACAGCATGGGAGGTTACATCGCTCTCGCATTTGCCGAAAAATATCCTGGATACCTGCAGGCATTAGGACTCTTTCATTCTTCTGCCTTTCCCGATAGTGAAGAAAAAAAAGCTACCCGCAGAAAAGGAATCGCCTTTATACAGGGCAATAGCGGTTTTGAATTTTTGAAAACAACTTCACCAAATCTTTTCTCACCTGTTTCAAAATCGGAAAATCAATTGCTGATCAACGAATTTATTCAAAGTCTAAACAACTTTTCTGGAAAAACTCTCGTTTCTTATTACGAGGCAATGATTAAGAGGCCAGACAGATTACATGTGCTGAAAAATAGTAAAGTTCCGATCCTTTTTATATTGGGAGAATTTGATCCCGCGGTGCCTTTACAAGACGGCTTAAAGCTATGTCACCTGCCTGAAAAAGCGTATATTCATATCCTCAGGAAATCCGGTCATATGGGGATGCTTGAAGAAGCAGAAACCAGTAATAAAATGCTTGAAAAATTTATCAACTAACCACCTGCGGCCTCTCTGATCCTATCAATGAAACGTTTTTTAGTCATACTGATTTTCGTATTTTTTTCCAAAACACTGCTTGCTGAACACATAACCGGCGGGCAGATCTTTTATACCTATCTCGGTCAATCTGGTGGCAACTATACTTATAGCATAACTCTATTACTCTATCGTGATTCTTTATCTGCCGGGGCACAGCTTGATGCAATGGCGGGCATCGGTATTTTTGATAAAACAAACAATGCACTTGTCTGGAACAATACAGTGCCGCTTGCCTTTGTAGAAAATCAGCACTTATCGACTCCGGGAAAATGCATTACCAATCCGCCATCAGTTATTTACCAGATAGGTCACTATAATTTTGTGGTAAGCTTACCTGCTTCTTTAAATGGCTATACCGTCGCTTATCAGCGTTGCTGCCGGATCAATGGGATCACTAACCTGGTGGGCTCTTCTAATACAGGTGCCACTTATACCGCTGATATCCCCGGTACACGTTCAATAGCAACTGCTCCTGAAAATAACAGCGCACAATTTGTTGGTGTCGACACAGTCGTTGTTTGCGGTGGTTATCCTTTTACTTATAGTTTTGCAGCGATCGATCCTGACTTCAGTGATCAATTAAATTACTTCTTTTGCGAAGCATATGTTGGAGGATCACAATCAGCTTCAGCACCTAATCCTCCAAGTACACCTCCATATGCTTCCGTTAACTATGCGTTTCCGTTTGGATCAGGTAACCCTTTAGGACCGGGGTTGAACATCGATGCAGCTACAGGTCTTATTACCGGTACTGCTCCACCGTTTGGTATTTATGTGGTGACGGTATGCGTACAGGAAATCCGAAACGGAATTGTGATTGCTACCCAACGAAAAGATCTGCAGATCAAAGCCGGAGATTGTGCGATCGCCAAGGCTCAGCTCAATCCGAAATATGTAACCTGCGATGGATTATCATTTGCCTTCAGCCATCCCGACAATCCATTGATCACTGCATTCTATTGGGAATTTGGTGATCCCGGATCAGGTGCAAACAATATATCGACCTTACAAAATCCTTCACACGATTTTTCTGCACCGGGTTCATACACTATTAAGCTTGTTACCAATCGCAACCAGGATTGTTCAGATTCTGCGAATGCAAAGGTGGAAGTATGGCCTGGGTTTTTCCCGAATTTTAATACAAACGGTATTTGTATAACCAATCCTGTACAGTTTAATGATGCTACTATTACCAACTTCGGCGTGGTAGATTCATGGAACTGGACCTTTGGTGATCCAACAGCAACGAATACCTCAACCATTCAGAATCCAACACATCTTTATACTTCTATTGGTCCAAAAGATATACAACTGATAGTAACAAACAGTAAAGGATGTGTGGATACGATCAACAAGTCAGTTACTATTATTGATAAGCCGGTAATTACGCTGGCGTTTAAGGATACATTGATCTGCGTACCTGATCCTGTACAGTTACAAGCATCGGGCACTGGTAATTTCAGCTGGACACCATTGACAAATATTGTCAATGCCAATACAGCAACTCCAACTGTTAATCCAACCACTACTACCTGGTATCATGTACAATTGGATCAGCAGGGTTGTATCAACGATGATTCAGTTCATGTACGCGTAGTCTCTTTTGTTTCACTGCAGGACATGAATGATACGATCATTTGTCAAACAGATACATTCAGGCTCCGCATTATCAGTGATGGATTGCGTTATCAATGGACGCCGGCTGCTTCAGTAAGTGATCCGGCACTTCAGAACCCAATGGCTATATCGGGCAATTCTGAAATCTATCATGTAGTAGCAAGCATTGGTACCTGTACCGCTGCAAAAGATATACAGGTAACAGCCATTCCTTATCCTGTTGCTAAAGCAGGATTGGATAGCACTATTTGTTATAATACTCCGGCATTTCTTCATGGATCGCATAATGGAAATACATTCTCGTGGACACCAGTGAACACATTGACGAATGCAAATACATTAAACCCGATTGCAAATCCTACTCAGCCAACTACCCAATATGTGTTGATGGCATTTGATACACGAGGATGTCCAAAGCCCGGACGTGATACCGTTGTGATCACACAGTTGCCAAGGATCCGTCCTTTTGCAGGACATGATACATTGGTGATCGTAGGACAACCTGTGCAGTTAAATGCAGAAGGGGGTGTTACTTATACATGGACACCTGCTACCGGTTTGAATAATCCGAACATTCATAATCCGGTTGGTATTTATGGCAGTGAAATAGATAGCATCCGCTATATCGTTCGTATCTATAATGAAATTGGCTGTTATGATTCAGCTACGGTGAAAGTCACGGTATTCAAAACCATTCCTTATGTTTTTGTACCAACAGCCTTTACTCCTAACGGCGATGGATTAAATGATGTGATTCGTCCGATAGCAGTGGGCGTACAAAAAATAAATTATTTCCGCGTCTTCAATCGCTGGGGTCAACTTGTCTTCAGCACTACTACCAATGAACAGGGATGGGATGGAAAGATCGGCGGCACACCACAGGCCAGCAATGTCTATGTATGGATGGTGAGTGCGATAGATTATCTGAATAAACCGATTTTTCTTAAAGGAACGGTTACTCTTATCAGATAGAATAAGAAATCAGAAATGAGAAATAAGGAATAAGAAAGTAAAGAGACATTATCCCAATGGGTTCACTTTCTAATTCCTTATTTCTCATTTCTGATTTCTTATTTTAACTCTTAGTTATCTTCGCACAAACTATTCTCAATGATCGTCTTTATCACTGGCGCTACTTCTGGTTTTGGAAAAGCATGTGCAGAAAAATTTGCATCGCATGGTCATGATCTGATTTTAAATGGCAGACGGAAAGAACGTCTTGCTGAGATCGCCACTTCATTGGAAAAGAAATATAATATCACTATTGTACAACTTCCTTTTGATGTAAGTGATGAAAAAGCGGTGAGTGAAAATATTTCTTCGTTACCTGCACCCTGGCAAAAAATAGAAGTGCTCATTAATAATGCAGGACTTGCTGTGGGTCGTGATTATTTTGAAGAAGCTAATCTGGATGACTGGAACCGGATGATCGACACGAATGTAAAAGGTGCGGCGTATGTAGCAAAAGCAGTGGCGCAATTAATGGTCAAGCATAAACCGTCTGTTGGTTTTGGTGGACATATCATCAATATGGGATCAGTAGCCGGCAAACAAGTTTATGAAAGAGGAAATATGTATTGCGCTACAAAATATGCAGTTGATGCATTAAGTCATGCGATGCGGGTAGATATGCTACGTCATAATATCAAGGTGACGGCTATTCATCCCGGTGCTGCCAATACCGAATTTTCTATTGTTCGTTTCAAAGGTGACACCTCCACTGCTGACAGCGTCTACAATGGCATTAAGCCGCTTTCTGCGGCCGATGTAGCCGATGTAATCTATTACTGCACTACGTTGCCTCCACATGTTTGTATAAACGACCTGGTGATTACCTGTACGCAGCAAGCAGACGGGATCTATTTTAACCGCACAAGCCATTGATTTCTATCAAGAAAAATTTGTCTTCTTCCCATATTATTCTTAATTTAATTTCCCCCCGACCCACCATCATTCCGTAGGCCCAGATTTTGCCGTGCTTTTACTAAGAAAATGTTCTATGCGCCTTGGTTTACCAGCGTTTAGAATCGTTTATAGTTCACTAAATCCAGTTTGTAGTTTATTTTTATGAGCGACCTCCAATCCCATATAAAGCTGACAATGAAGAGCACCTACGTACTGTTTATATTCCTGCTACTAGCATGTTTTACCACTCATGCGCAAGACGTTATCCGTCTGCAATCCTGCCAGAATGATCTTATGAGCAAACAAGTAGATAGTCTTAAAAATATTTATACCAACGATGGTTTCGTATTACTCAAAGAAGCTTCCATTGCTATGGAAAGCGAATTTGAAATGCCTGTAGTCGTTCCGCTTACACAAGGCACCTGGTACCAGTTTGTTTTTATCGGTGATTATACTTCCCGTCTGTATGAAGTAAGAATGTATGATTGGGAAGAAAGACAAGTGGTGTACCAGCAAAAGAAATGGGGCGATGTAGATGGAAATATCATCTCCTATTCTTACATCCCTAAGTTCTCTGAGTTCCATATGATGAAACCAGTACAGGTCAACAAGACCAAGAAAAAAGGTCTCTGCGGGTATGTTATGCTCTTCAAAAAAACCGGAACTGAAAACGGTAGTGCAAGTCTTCGTTGATTCTCCTTTACAAATAAAGACCGACCTCCTGACATTAAGCGCCTATGGAGGTCCGGAATAGGAATGCCACGGACTCAGGAAGTATAAAAATTTATAACTCCATCATCCATGGCATAAAAAATTAAATTGCCAATTAGCGACTTACTCCTACCGGAACACCAACAATAGTCTTGAACTTTGCTATCACTTCATCAATATCAGCTTGCTTCATCGGAATGTACAAAGGCAGGATGATGCTGTTATCAGCTGCTTTTTCTGATACTGGTAAAGAAAGACCAGCGTATTCAGTACTGTAAGCTGTTTCGCGGTGCGTAGTCATGATACCACGACGCGAAGACACGCCTTCATCCAGTAGCGTTTGCATAATATCATTGCGGCTAACCGGGCAATTATCTTTCAGGTAAATGCTATACGATTGGTAATTGGTAAAATATCCTTCTTTCTCAATCGGTAATTGCAGGCAGTCGATATTTTTAAATGCTTCATGATACTGCATTGCGATCTTGCGGCGCTCGGCTACGATCCAATCCAGTTTTTCCAATTGCTTGATACCAACAGAAGCCTGGATATCTGTCATACGATAGTTATATCCTACTTCAATATGATCCTCGAAGATCAGCCTGGACGATTCATGACGCACGCGATCATTCACCGACATACCATGCTGACGAAGCAACTTCATTCTCTTATAATATTCTTCGTTGTTCGTGGTGATCATACCACCATCACCGGTCGAAATAACTTTTCTTGGGTGAAAAGAAAAACAAACAAGCTCTGAATGGCTACCGATCTTTCCACCTTTGTAAGCAGAACCAGCAGCACAGGCTGCATCTTCGATCAGTTTCAGGTTATACTTTGATGCCAGTGCATGAAACGCATCGATATCAGCAGGCATACCTATCTGGTGCACTAATAAGATCGCCTTTGTTTTTTTCGTGATCTTTTTCTCTGTGTCAACCGGATCAAGATTATATGTTGCCGGAATGATCTCGGCAAATACAGGTGTTGCGCCTACATACTTGATAGAATTAGCCGTAGCGACATAACTCATCGATGGACAAATTACTTCATCACCTGCTTTTACACCTGCCACGATCATAGCCAGGTGAAGCGCTGTGGTACAATTGGACACTGCAACAGCATACTTCGCTCCTGTATAAGCAGCAAATTTTTCTTCAAACTCTGCAACACGTGGCCCTTGTGTGATCCATCCTGTGAGGATCGTATCATAAGCAGCCTGCGCCTCTTCGGCTGTCAAATAGGGTTTTGCTATGGGTATCATTAGTTCGTTGTTATTTTTATTTTTTCAAAATACCATTCACTTAATTCTTTCATGCCCTCTTCAAGGCTAACTGTTGGTGTAAATCCTAACAGGTCCTTTGCTTTTGAAATATCCGCTAATCTTCTGCTTACCGGATTTACTGAACTTTCATCACGGTATTCAGGTGACAGCGTTGACTCATTTACTTTTAACAATACATCCAGCAATTGTTTCAAACTTGTTTCTTCACAATTACCAATGTTGAATGACTCATCGGTAACATCTGATTGTAACGCAGCCACATTCGCACGGGCGATATCTTTTACATAGACAAAATCCATCGTGGTAGACCCATCACCATAGATCAACGGATTCTTGCTGTCACGGATACAATCCAGCCACCTGATCATTACTTCGGTGTATTTTCCGTCTGTATCCATACGCGGACCATATGCATTGAAATAACGCAGCGCTACATAGTCGAGACCAAACATGAATTTATAACTGCGGAACAATTGCTCTCCCCACATCTTAGCCGCACCGTAAAAAGTTTGGTTGTTATATGGGTTGTCCGTTTCTGGTGTTGGAAAATGCTGAGCCAGGCCATATACCGAAGCGCTGGAACTATAGATTACTTTTTTAATCTTGTGTTTCCTGCAAAGATCAGCAACCTCAAAGGTTGATTTCAGCATTACATCAAATCCTTCTCTCGGATCAGCAGCACAGGCATTGATGCGTAAAGCAGCCATGTGGAATACATAATCACAACCAGCGATACATTTTTCCAGCAATGCTGTATCACGCATATCACCTGTATGCAATTCGATAACGGGGTTATCGATAAACGATTTCATATTCTCTTTTGTACCCCTGATAAAATTATCAATGATAACGATCTTCTTCGGTTGCAAAGGGAGAAGTTGCTCAATCACATAAGAACCGATAAATCCTGCACCGCCTGTTACCAGGATCGTGCTTCCTTTTACTTTGTTAAGCATGTTGCGTACTGTTTACACTTAATAATATGATACCTGATATGATCATGGAAAATCCGATGAACGAATAAAAATTCAATTGTTCTTTAAAAATAAAATAACCGGCAATGATGGTTAAAATGAAATTAATACCGACAGCTACGGGTATAATGAATGTATAGCTACCGGAAGCAAGTGCTTTGAATAAGATCAGCGCCGATCCGAATACGATGGCAAAGGCAAGGATCACCTGGATATTCATAAATAAATTTACCCAATCCATGAAAGTAGCCAGTGGCTTGCCTTTCAGGTTCACCTTGATCAACGTAGTACCTGATACATTGCACAGGGCGTATAAGAAACATATGAATACGGCCTTTATCATCCTTCTTTAATTTCTATGATCTCGTCGATAATAAATACCGGGCGCTTACGGCTGGCATCGAGTGTCCGCCATAAGTATTCTGCAATAATACCCAGTGAAATATTCGTGATCCCGAAACCAAGCATCGATATCGACATCAATGCGGGCCATCCTAATGGAAGATCATCGAAAAATATTTTACGGAAGAAAATATAACCTGTCCATAAAAGACCTGCGAGAAAAAACAGGATACCTATCATCGACACCATTCTGATTGGTGCAAAAGAGAACGCGACAAATGAATCGATCAATAGCTTTATCTTCTTTGCGAGTGTCCATTTCGATTTACCTGCTTGCCTGGCTGCTTTCTGATATTCTACAAAATCCTGTTTGAATCCAAGATTCAGTATCTGAAGAAATACGCTGGAGTTTCCTTCTACATTCTTATTAACTGCATCCGCCACTTTTCTATTGAATAATACCACATCGAATCCTTTGGTAGGATAGCGTTTGTTCACATACTTCTTCATCAGGCGCGAATAGAACTTAGAGAACTGGCGCTCGAAGAAAGAATTTTGTGTACCTGAACGGTTGGCCCAGATGATATCATTTCCTTCCATCTCCTTACTGTACATGGTGGCAATGTTCTCGATCGGATCCTGCAGATCAGCATATAAAAATGTTACGTGCTTTCCTTTGGAATGCATGATACCAGCGCGAAGGGCAGCGTGTGAACCATAGTTCTGTGAAAAGCTGATCACCTTCGTAGGCGTTGCAAATGTTGTATTCTTAATAACGTTAACCGAACTATCAGTAGAACCGTCATTTACCAGGATGACCTCAAACTGAATATCAGGTTTAGATCCTGTGAACCGGTTGAGTTCAGCGCCCAAACGCTCGATGTTATCCTCCTCATTCAGAAAGGGGACAATAATGGTTATGTCTGGTGACTGATTCATGCTTGCGTTGATTATTATCTGTTCTTTTTTATTAATTAAGAATTATGAGTTATGAATTAAGAATGTTGCGTGATATAAGAATGCCATTCATAATTCATAATTCTACATTCATAATTGCTTCGCAGGATTTCCTGCCATTTTAGATTCAGCTGCTACACTCTTTAATACGTTACTTCCTAATCCGATCAATGTATAATCGCCAATGCTGATGCCGTTGATGATATTTGTACCACTGCCGATATAACAATTCCTTCCTACTGTTGTACCACCCGCAATAGCCACATTGGAACCGATCAGGGTGTAATCTCCTATCACTGCATCATGATGGATAACAGAGTTGGGAAGAATACATACATGATCTCCAATAACAGCATTGCTTGTGATCACTACGCCAGCCATGATCAGGCAGTTTGTTCCAAGCTTTACATTCTTGCCGATATTCGCTTTTGGATGAACGACAGTAGCCAGTCTTTCTTTTCCAATACCCAATGAAGCAATATGCTCATTGCGTTTTTTATAAGAAGCGGGACTACCCGGAACAGCCAGCACCTTTGCATCTTTATACTTCTCTAGCGCCGATCTGTCAAAAACGGTATGACCCCATTTGGTGGGACCCTGTTTTTCGGTTGTATCATCTATAAATCCAATCAGCTCATATTGATCACCGATGCAATCCATGGCCTCGAGTGCATTACCATTAAAAGGAAATATGAGCAGCTTCTCCACGCGTTGATCAATATTTATTTATTACATCAATAACTCTGTCTACATCTTCGTCTGATAACTCAGCAAACATTGGAAGGGACAAACAATTAGCTGCAAGGTATTCAGCATTTGGGAAATCACCTTTCTTATGTCCCAGGCTGGCATATGCTTTTTGCAGATGACAGGGAACCGGGTAGTGGAATGCCGGCATGATGTTATGACTCTCGAGGTATTTTACCAACTTGTCCTTATCAGCAGTAGTCACTACGAAAAGGTGAAACACTGAATCGGCCCATTCTGGCTGTGCCTGCATTTTGATCGCCGGATTCTTTATTTCATTCAGATAACGTTTGGCGATTGCTCTTCTACGATCGTTCCAGTCTGGCAGGTATTTCAATTTAACGCTCAATGAAGCGCCTTCCAGTCCGCCCATGCGATAGTTGTAACCAACTTCATCATGATAGTAACGAACCATAGATCCGTGATTTCTCAGGCTATGTAAATGCTTCATGTATGCTTCGTTGTTGGTGGTGATACCACCAGCTTCTCCGCATGCACCGAGATTTTTACCCGGGTAAAAACTAAAGCAAGCCATTTCACCAAAACCACCAACTGGTTTTCCTTTATAAGTAGCGCCTTGTGCCTGCGCTGCATCTTCGATAAATTTCAGGTTGTGTTTTTTGCAAACAGCCGCTACGCCATCAATATCAAAAGGCTGACCATACAGGTGTACACCGATGATCGCTTTTGTTTTTGGAGTGATCTTCTCTTCGATCTTTGCGATATCAATTTCCCATGTATCAGGGGTACAATCTACAAACACGGGTGTGGCGCCGGCATGGCTAACGCCCCAGGCAGTAGCGATAAATGTATTGGCAGGTATGATCACTTCATCACCAGCGCCGATGCCTAATGCAAGCATAGCCAGGTGAAGAGCCGTCGTTCCATTACTAACGCCGATCGTATACTTTGCATCGCTGAATGTGGCAAATGCTTTTTCAAATTCTTCTACGAACGGACCACCAGAGAAAGCAGTTTTCTCATATACTTTTTCAAAAGCTGCAAAGATCTCAGCTTTGATCTGTTGGTGCTGACCTCTCAAATCGAGACAAGGTATTTTCTTTTCTGTACTTACTTGCGCTGTCACAGTGTTATTGTTTTATTGTTAGGGTATTAATTCTTGTTTATAATGATCATGTGATTATAAGGAATGTTCGTTGCATTTTTAACGAGCACATGATTGCTCTCTCCAAAAATGCCTTTGCTCAATGCAAGGTAACCATCAGGATAGCGAACACAGGTACCACGATCCCCTTTAATAATTTTCCTGGCGATCCAGTTTTGATTTTCTACAAATACAGGATCAACAGTTACTACCAGGCCACCGGGATTCAAATGCTTGGAGGCTGATTGTAAAAATTTCACACACGTAGAATCTTCGAGGTGGTGAAGTACACCAATAGCAAAGATCATATCGGCTTTTGGAAGATCTGGTGTAGTATTGATATCTGCCACCATGAAAGATGCGTTTCTGTTTGCATATTTTTCACGTGCATTTTTGATATAATTTTCATTGAAATCATAACCGGCATACTTTACTGACTCCGGTAAGAAATCAAGTAAGCGTCCGTTACCGCACCCTACATCCATGATAGATTTATTCTCCAGGGAAGGAAGTTGTTTCAATACATACTTGTATAGTTTGTAATCACCAACGGCAAGCTGGTAACCTTTATAAAAAATGTTCAGGTTCAGTACTTTTCTCACACCGGATGATACGTGACTTTGTTTACTCATGACGGTCGTTTTATAGCTTTTGCAGGGTTTCCGACAACAACAGTATTTGCAGCAACATCTTTGGTCACAACCGCTCCAGCTCCTACCAAGGCATTTTCACCAATAGTGATACCGGCAAGGATCGTTGCATTGCTGCCGATCGATGCACCTTTCTTAATATGCGTTTCTACTACTTTCCAGTCTGCTTCTGTCTGCTGACTTCCATCATCATTGGTTGCTTTTGGAAAAAGATCATTGGTAAACATCACACCATGACCAATAAATACATTGTCTTCGATATGTACGCCTTCACAGATAAACGTATGACTGGATATTTTGCAATTCTTTCCAATGAATGCGCCTTTTTGTATTTCCACAAAGGCACCTACTTTGCTGTTGTCATCAATGCTACAACCATACGCATTTACAAAATTGAAAATGCGTACATCTTTTCCGACGGTCACATTGTTAAGGCTTTGCCTGTCATTATTGACGGTGATCGTTTCCATTATTTTATTTTAATTTCTTTACCGTTACTCTTGATTGATTGTTGTGAAGCCTCGAGGATCTTCACTACCTGCATACCGAGTTGCGCATTAGCCAGCGGTTGTCTTTTCTGAATAACAGATTGAACAAAGTCATCTGCCATTCCTGCGAGCGCTTCTTTGCTTGATAATTTCGGAATGAACACATCACCGGTACGATAGTCCACCATGATGCGGTTCTTGTCTTCGTCGGTTTTATGGTTATAACCGGTATCATAAACCCGTACTTTTTCTGAAGGTTCCAGGTCATTGTATACGATCATCTTGTTATCGCCACCAATAAGGGTATGTCTTACTTTCACCGGTGAGGACCATGAACAGTTGAAGTGAGCAATGAAATCAGAGTTGTAATTCACTGTCATGTACGCGATGTTCTCGATATTGTTGCGTGTATGCGAGATACCTGTTGCGTTGATACTCGCAGGCATTTCAGTAATGAGATAAGTAAGAATAGAAATATCGTGTGGGGCAAGATCCCATAATACGTTCACGTCGGGTTGGAAAAGACCAAGGTTGATACGGGTAGAATCGAAGTAGTGTGGTTGACCAACGATCTTTGTATCGATCAGTTCTTTCATTTTCTGTACCGCACCTGTATATAAGAAGGTATGATCAGCCATGATGGTAAGTCCTTTCTGTTCGGCGAGGTTGATCAGTTCTTCTGATTCTGCCACTGTAGAGGTCATTGGCTTTTCGATCAGCACATGTTTGCCATTCAGCAATGCTTTTTTTGCTAACGCAAAATGGGTGAACACTGGTGTAGCTATTACTACTGCATCGATTTCCGGATCGTTGATGATGTCATCACCATTGGCGATGCCCTTGATAGTAGGGAATATTTTTGAGAGAGTGGCGAGGCGCTCGGGGCGACCATCTGCTACTGCTTTTACCGTACAATTATTAGTGCTGAAGAAGTTTCTGACAATATTGGGTCCCCAGTAACCGTACCCAATAACGCCAACAGTAATATTTCCCATTTTTTCTGAACTTGTTATATGTAAATAATCTGGTTATAAATGCTAAGGGCTTCAAGGAGGATGGAGGATTGGGTGTATTCATAAGCCTGCCGTCAGGCCAGCGGCTTTACACTACTACATACCAGGATTGTAAAATGGAAATGACAAGAACATGGGTACGTGGTGGCAGATATCGGATCTAAACGGATTGTTTTCAATAAGTCCTTTGAGGAGCTATTAATATGCGACTAAATTGATGAGCCTTAACGCATTAAACGTAACGGGGTCAAAAGTATTAAAAAAAAAATTTGAATCCTAGTATTCAGGAAGGAAAGATTAAATAAAATTAATTAGTTCAAAATCAATGAGATTTCGCCCTTCAGGTATTATTTTTAGCCCCTATTCAGCCAGGGCAGGGCTAATGGAATTTCGATACCTATATATAATAATATACTGCTCCTAACCTGTGGTAAACAGGATCCTAAGGTAAGCCCCGAAACCATAAAGTAGCATCATTATTAATATCAGTCCCTGACCACACTGCCATGAAAAAAAGTTTATCGCTTACAGAAACGAAAAGCATGAATGCAAAGCTTTTCTTTTTGATCTTGTTCCTTTATCAGCTCCTGTTCACTTTCCAGGGTCTTGATCTGTCAGATGAAGGTTTCTTCTGTACATTCTACCAGGAAATATTCACACATCCGGAAACAGTACAATACAATTTCATGTTCTGGTTCTCCGGTATTGTTGGTGGCGCATTTGTAACCGTATTTGGTGACCTGGGAGTATGGGGACTGCGCTTATTCACTGCAATCATTACTACCGGCAGCATCATTCTTGTCTATAATTTATTAAAGAATTATTTACGTGCGGGTAACCTGCAGATTGGTTTACTGATCGCGACCGTAGTGATGAATAATAACACGAAAGTTTTTCATTACGATAATCTTTCTGTATTCTTTTATATAGTTACAGCGATATGGCTGGTGAAAGGATTACGGAATAATAAACCGAAGTACCTTTTTCTTGCAGGTATCATCGTAGCGATGGATGCATTCACAAGAATTCCGAGTATTGTCAATACCGGATTGGTATTAGCGATCTTCTATTATGGATTTTCTCATAAGGTTCCTTTTAAAAAACAATTCGGACAAGCGATCATATTCGGAGCAGGCTTTGTAACAGGCGTAGCTGGTATGTTACTGCTGATGAAAATGACCGGACACCTTGCTATATTCTTAAATGCGATAGCATTGGTAGGAAAAATGGGAAGCGGCGGACAGGAAAGTGCCTATGGGTTTATGAAACTGATCCAACAATTTATCAATGCCTATTTCGCATCGGTGAAGATCACGGCTCTTATACTTGCAGCCGTATTAGCCGGTGCAGTGGCACTTAATTTCATTGCTAAAAAAGGCTATTACCGAAGATGGATGGGACCTGTATTAGGTGCCATTGCTATTGCAGGTATCATTGTACTTATCCGCAAAGGATATATTGACAATTTCACGGCTATATATTTCTTAACCGGCTTATCATTACTTGCCGCCCTGTTGATGTTATTGGATAAAACAATCAGCAAGGACCTGAAGTTGCTGATGTTTATTGGTTGCTATATCCTGTTAAGTTATCCATTAGGCAGTGGTGCCGGACTTTATTCCGTAGGCATCTATTCATTATGGATCGCAGTTCCGATTGCGGTTGATTATTTATCGTCTATTCAATCGCTACCCCGTCGTTTCAGCAACTGGATAGACGGAAGGCAATTTGTTTCTATCAGAAAATGTACCTGGATCGCTTGTATTATTGTGGGTGTATATTATTCATGGTACTATCC
>JBDTPD010000007.1:0-20591 GCA_039932855.1 Chitinophagaceae bacterium
TATTAATAAAGATATTACGCATGATCGTGTACAACCATGCTTTTATGTTGGTGCCAACATTATATTTTTCCCTATTGGCAAGGGCCCGGTAAAGTGTTTCCTGGAACAGGTCCTTTGCTACTTCTGTATCCCGGGTAAGGGTGATCGCAAATGGCTTGAGAAACTCCGCATTATTCACCAACAAGTTGTTGAACTCCATGACTCCCATTATTAAACTGTTTAAGTATTATACTACAAAGTTAAACAAAAATGGAAGAGCGCCAACAAAATAGAAAGATAAAGTTTTGTGCAGCAATGGGTTATTTATTTGCCTTAAAGATTCAACAAAATGAAGAAATATAAAGGATCATCAATAACCGGGTCGATTATTTTACGGCAATTACCAGATATTGATCAATAGGTCTGAGCTTAAAATAGAAAATGTAGCACCCTCCATTCGCTCAGGAGGCATTCATAAGGCAGTAAAGGGCGGTAAATCTTTAAATAGCTCCAATATACTCCAGCACTTCGGGCATGCTTTTCTTAAAGGAGATACTGTCAGGAATTTTTTTGTAGTAGGTCTGGGTGAGTTGGCCGGAGATGATAACCGGCGTATGCTTAATGCGGTTATGTATATCTGTTAGATATTTTTCGAAATTAAATTTTCCGGGGATGCAAGTAAGATGGGTGTAGATACAATCGGGGCGTTTCTGTTCTATCACAAATTCAATATCCTTAAGCGGAGTATCGGCGCCCAGGTACAGCACCTTGATGCCGCGGCTTCTGAGCATATAATAGACATATAGAATACCTAATTCATGGTGTTCTCCTTCCGGAAGAAAAAGCAATACAGTAGTATTCTTTTGCACGGATGCCGCGCAACTGGCCACACCGAGAATCAATTTATGCCTGATTACATTGGATACCAGGTGTTCCTGGGCTACATTAATATGGTTGGTCATCCATAACACGCCAATTTTCTGAAGAAAAGGAAAAACCAGGTAAGAGATGGTTTTTTCAATGCCTTTAGCCTCAATAAAGTTTGCCAGCAGTTCTTCAAAACGTTCCATATCAAGAGCGATCATACAATGCAGTAATTCATTGATGACCTTTTCCTGTATTGCTTCGGCCTGATTGAGGGAAACGATCTTTTCATTCATCACCTCTTCACTCATCTTATTGATATGAGAGATCTTATAGCCATACTTATTCAGTAAAGCTACATTGAGGATGATCTTCAGTTCATCATTACAATAATAACGGATATTAGTATCCGAGCGCTGAGGCTTGAGAAACTGGTACCTCTGTTCCCAGATACGTATAGTATGAGCCTTAATACCTGAAAGGTTTTCAAGGTCTTTGATCGTAAAAGCGTTCATAGCCTATCTTCTACAATTCTGGTCACGGATTTGTTTAGCAGAAAAAAAATAATAATATTTTGACGATATTATAAAGAGGGGTTAATGATATTGCCGGTATCCAGGAGTGATTTGATGATATCGGTAAGCTGGGGCGCTGATTGAAGCGACTGGAGGTGACGGATATGATGGAGGTCAGTGCCAAGAAGGTCTACATATTTCTTTTTGATCAGGTATTGGGCCAGTTCCTGCGGAGCTTTTCCATAATAGCCTGTAAGCGATAAGAGGTTTACCTGGAAACGGTAGCCGGATTCTTTCAATTCATCGTACATACTCCTGTCTTTCAGAAAATAGGTATACCGTTCGGGATGCGCGAGGATGGGAGAATAACCCGCAATTTGCAGATCAAATAATTTTTCTTTAAGATTGAGGGGAACGCTAACAAAAGAGAATTCGATAAGCGTCAGGTTACTTTTCAGGGTGAGCAGGGGTATCTCTTTTTCCAATAATTCATCCACATGATCATCGAGAAAATATTCAGCGGCAAACTGAATGGGGATCTTTATCTTATTCTTTTTCAGTTCTTCCAGGAGTTTTTTATAAGGAGGCGTGATGGTTTTCACATCATTCTTAAAAATATCCCATAGGATATGAGGCGTGGTGATCAGTTTACTGAAGCCTAGTTCTTCAAGTCCTTTAACCAGTTCAATGGAATCCTCCATTTCCTGCGCTCCATCATCAATTCCGGGGATAAGATGGGAATGCATATCTGTAGCCAAGAGGCTCAGATCCGGACGTACATCGCTTTTTCGTTTGAATATAGAGAACATTATAGTTTATTTCTTCGCCTCCGGCAATAAAATGCCGACAAATGATTTGCATTTAAAAGTTTATCCAAGATAGGATATAATCGAATCAGTCAGTTTTTGAGAAATAATATTTCTATTGAACCTTTTGACAAAATTCAATCTTTCATTAGTATAGTACACTGAATCTAAAAGCATCTGCGTCATTCTCTCAATATCACAAGGATCAAAAATTAAACAATTTGAAATATTTTCTTCCATAAATGATCTTGAATATCCCGAAACTCCCGCTATTATTGGGATATTTGTCGCTCCGTACTCAAAAATCTTTGAAGGGAGTACCTTTTTAAAAGCATCGAAATCATTCAAATGCAAAAATAAAAAGTGAGATCTTTTATAATATTGCACCAATTCCTCCCTTCTAACCGGATAAAGCAGTTCAACATTACGCAATTTTTTTTGCTTTATTATAAGCTCGAGGCTTGCTCTTGAACTCCCATCGCCTATAATGATAAATTTATGAGTATTAGAAAGCTTTTCAGCAACATAAGGTACAATTTTATCTAATCCTTGCCCTTCCCCTATATTGCCTGCATACGTTATTACTTTATAATGCTGGTTTAAGTTTTTTGCATCCTGGTTAAGATTTATGAAAACCTCATCTATACCATTGGGGTAATAGGTATAGTTCGCTTTTTTATATTTTTCAAAATTTGAGACAAACCCCTTAGACACTAAATTTATATGGGAAGCATATGAAAAGGTTGTTTTTTCTATCGACTTCAATATAAGATTTAGCGGATACTTAAGAAATGGATTTTTAATAACTTCTTTCATATTATCTACAAAAAGGTCTCTAACATCGAGATAGAGCTGGCAGGAATTCTTGACTGCCAATTTCTTTGCCAAATAAGAGGAAAACAATCTTGAAGACGAGCAAAATATCAGATCATATTTCTCATTACGGGTTAAGGCTCTTACAGATCTATAATATGTCCTGAAAGAATTGATCTGATCCAAGAACCCATTTCTATGCTTAGCTATTGAAATTCTATCAATTATCAAATTCTCCTTAATTTCATGCGCCAGACTTTCTTCCTTGTAAGTATGATAACGATTAGGCTGAGTAGTTATTAGATGAATAATTGCCCTGCCTTCTAATTTTTTAGCGAGCATTTTAGCAACAGAAGTATTTCTGAATGATCCGGCGCTAAGATCAGGTTCAAAATAAAAAGTCAGGTAAAGAATTTTCAGGAAAAATTTATTTTGGTTATCAACGATTTGGCGAAAATCACTTTTAACATAAGGGCAATTTTTAGCATATTGTAACCTGTTGCCTGCTGATATTCAGAAATTTCTGTTTGCTCTGCATTATTGAAGCTGATTACTATATTATCATTAATGCAATACTCATTGGGACCAAGCTGTTTTAACCGAACCAGATGGTCAAAATGAAAATAAGCAATGATCTCTGCTTTTTTGTTTTTTTCTTTTTTATCAAAGAGAGAATCAGTGATCGTTAAACAATAGTTTTGCAAATTAAATGTTCGTTGATGAAGTTTTCCAAAATTTCTAAGATAACCATTGTGTTCGGCTACAAGATATCCTTCTTCATCCTTTGAAATATTGAGTTTTGCTCTCCTTGAAATTCTAAAACTCTGCCATACTTCCGACTGGTCAGAGTCATTTATCGCAACTGTATTATGCGCAGAGGTCTTGCGTTCCTGAAGTCTTCTTTTATTTGGATCATAAGTACTTATCCCTGTATCAACAAGAATTGGCTGGTTCTTATAATTCACGAAAAAACTCAACATGTCGCTATGTGAATGTCCGGGCTGATATACTGGAAGAATATTTCCCGCATTAATCAATACTTCAATTTCAAAGTTGTTAAACCTCCTATATCCCGAATCATAAAGTTTGCCATAGCTTACAGGCACACTCAAAGCGCTTGCTACATTAAACAATATTGAAGGCTCAGTAGAGATACCAGTTGTTGAATCGTTAACAAATGCCCATTTACCATTATTGAAAAGAAAGGTTCTAAGCCAGGAAAGCATCTTTTCAGCGCAATTCTTTAATGTTTCGTTATTACCTATAATCCAGTTGTTCTGATCAATCATGTCAAGGAGCAAAAGAATCCTGCTTAAAATAATTGAATGGTACATTGGAGTGCGTTCATAATGGCTACCATCGTGCAATATCTGTTCTTCCAGCTCCCGCAATATCTTATTAAAGGAAAACTTGCATAAATCTTCATTTCGCAGAACATAGGAAGAGACAAACAACGCTATGTAGTTCTCTAATAAATGATTGGCTTTAATATGATACTCCAGATTGTGGCACAGATAGCTTACCTGGTATTGAAAGGCTTTTTCAAAATTTACCGAACTATAGTTATAAATAGAATAAAAAATACTCCAATTGATTAGCCTTATGGAAACCGGATAAGGTTCCAGCCTGATCTCCCTATTTAACAAGGAAATACAGAAGTCTTCGAGAAGGATTCTTTTTTCATTTTCTGGCGCAGCCTTGTCAAGCAGATAATCAAAATATTGAAGATTGTAATTCCAAAGTTTGCCATACCTCTGGAAATTCCAATCAATCTTGTCTGTAAACGTTTTAGCCTGATTCAGGAAAATAAAAGAATTACTTTCTAACAACTTCCCGTGCGAAACGATAAGTTCAGGGAAACGGAAGTTTATCGGATAAAAATGAGCCTTATCATAATCATCGTATCTGACAGATGAGATAAAGGGTGATTTGATCCTATACCATATCTGAAAAAAAAACTGACCAAGAGTCAGGTTTTTAATGGTATTCCATATTAATAAAAAATGTTTCACTTTAGCTTATTAGCTTCTCCCATTGACCTGATCGTAGACTTTCCACTGCTGCGATTGTAGCTCTTGAGGT
Source organism: Chitinophagaceae bacterium (assembly GCA_039932855.1). GTDB lineage: Bacteria > Bacteroidota > Bacteroidia > Chitinophagales > Chitinophagaceae > JAJKIP01. The sequence goes on from JBDTPD010000007.1 coordinate 5,060, forward strand.
ATTTACCAATTGATCAAAAGATATCAATTCCTTTCCTCCCTCTCTGATAACCTTAATCAATCTTTCGAATTGTGCCTTATGACCTTTGTCCTGTCTTTTTTGCATTGAAGAAAAACCCTTGAAGCCATACCCTTTTAGGCTCCTGAAATTGTCAAGTACCAGGGTTCGTCCTCTATCATATATTTCAATTCTTTCCTTTGAATAGGATTTACTTCCATTAGAGAAATAGTTAATAACTCCCTGCGATCCATTTGCATATTTCAAGTTGATGACAGCATTGTCAGTATTTGATGAAGGATGTTTCCCCAGAGAATTCATGAGCGCCCCAGTAACCTTGCTTCCCGTTAAATAGGCGAACAGGTCAATATAATGACAAGCTTCCCCTATGATCCTTCCTCCTCCAATGTTCATATCCTGTACCCATACTTCTGGAGGAATAAAACCAGCATTCATAGTAGCTATTATATTGATTGGTTCATCAACATTTCCAAGTAACATTTTAGCTTTTTCAATTAAGGGGGAGAATCTTCGATTGAAGCCCACCATGATAATTCCCGGGGCCGTAAGACTTGAATAGGCTCCAATAATCAAATCCAGCTCACTGCTGTTAATAGCCAATGGCTTTTCAACAAATACATGTTTTCCTGCCGTCAATGCTTCAACGCACATTCTGGCATGAAGATTGTGCCGGGTCGTGATCATAACCAGATCCACTTCAGGGTCCTTTAATATATTGACATAATCAGTAGTGCAAATCGGAATATTATACTTGGAAGCTAATGATTTTGCAGACAAGCCGCCTGCGCTTGAAATATATTTGAATTGAGGGCGCAGTTCCTTCATAGAAGGTAATAAAGTCATTTTAGTAAAGTTGCCTGCCCCAATTATACCTATGACTCCCTTGGATCCCGAAAAGGTTCTATCGCTTACCCTATGAATATTGGAAAATACATCCTTATCAGATTGCTCAGGGTATACAAGAACTGAAGCGATGGAATTACCATTTATATTATCATAGATCTGCTGATAGTCGGCTAATAACACTTTTTCTGTGATCAATGGTTTTACATCAAGTTTGCCGGAAGAAATAGCTTGAAGTACTGCTTCAAAATTCCGCTTTTCTGTCCATCTGATATAAGGCAAAGGATAATCCTGCCCTTTTTGTTCATAACTCTCATCGTATCTCCCCGGACCATATGAGCATGAAACCTGAAAACTTAATTCCTTTTTGTAAAAATCATCTCGCTGAATATTTAATCCCACTACACCTACTAAAATAATTCTACCTCTTTTTCTACTCATTTGGGCCGCATGGCTGATCAGTTCATTGGATTTTGCTGAAGCTGTGATAATAACAGCATCTGCGCCTGTTCCATTGGTAATTTCATTTACGAGGTTTACAATATTGATTCCTGATGAGTTATAGGCTTTTATTCCTTTTGATTTTGCAATATGTATTTTTTGTTCATCAAAGTCAAAACCAATGACCTGGCAGCCATTTGATGCCAGTAACTCAACAGTGATCAATCCTATCAATCCCAAACCTATCACCACTACCGTCTCGCCAAAAGAAGGGTTGGTTAGCCGGATACCCTGCAAGCCGATAGCGCCAATAACGGTAAATGAAGCTTCTTCATAAGTTATATTATCAGGAATCCTGGCGCAAAGATTCTTTGGAATAACGACTACTTCAGCATGATGGCCATTGCTTGCTACGCGATCTCCTATTTTAAACTCAGTAACATCCTCACCTACCGCTATCACTTCTCCTGCATTGCAGTACCCTAGAGGAAGTGGTTCATCCAGTTTATTAAATACAGCCTCTAATGTAGGAATTATACCGTCAGATTTAATCTTATCGACAGTTTGTCTAACTCTTTCGGGCTGTTGCCATGCTTTGGATAGTAAACTTCCTTTGCTAAACTCCACCAGCATTCTTTCTGTACCGATCGAAACAAGCGAGCGATGTGTTCTGATCAGAATGTGCCCCTTGCGAATGATCGGCGCTGGAACCTCTTCCAATAAAGTAAGACCTTTTCTCAGATGCTGAACTATTTGTTTCATACTATCATTCTTTTGTAAAGCTGAAATCATTGAATGTTCATCAGGCATCAACAAATTGCTGCATCCATGATTCAACAGCTAATAGCGACCATATATTATAAGATGCATCTATCTTACCAAGTTTATTGCACTTTATCATGTTATTCACATTGTCAAAATCAAAGATTCCTCTCTCCTGAATGATCTTTTTGCTTAACCTGTCTTTTACAAACTGATCGAGATCGTGGGTGATCCATTGTCTAACTGGGGCTGAAAATCCCGATTTGGACCGATAAATGATTTCTTTAGGAAGATATCTCTCCATTACTTTCTTTAACAGGTATTTAGTTGTCTTTCCTTTCATCTTAAGATTCAAAGGTAGTTTACATGAAAATTCAACTAGCTCTATATCCAAAAATGGAACTCTCACTTCAACTCCTGTTGCCATTGCCATTTTGTCTGTATAATTAAGATTATGATCGGCAAGGAAATATTTCATGTCCCAAAAAAGCAAGTGATTAAGATCATGATGTTCTTTAGGAATATCCTTTAACGCGTTAATTAAAATTGATTTCGGATCATAACCTGCTATTTTTTTCTTTATTTCCTCGCTGAATAATGATTGAATAGACTCAATACTGATCCAGGAATAAAGATCAGCAAGCCTTTCGTCATTCTTAAATCGCTTTGAAGAGACCATTTTATTAACTCTTCTTGCCAAAGCGTGTGCCTTGCCTGTTCTACCTAATAGGTTACTTACTAAAGAAAGCATCGGAAGTGGAATATGATTGATCCACTTTTCAAAATAAAGCGACTGATGCCTGCGATACCCCGAAAACAAATCATCGCCTCCTGTTCCCCCCAGTAATACTTTATATCCATCCTCACGGGCCATTCTGCAGATATTCAAAACGTTCAGCGGAGCAGCGTCGGATTGCGGCTCATCCAATTGCCAAATCATCTGGTCAAAATCATTCACAATATCAATCTTAGCATCTACCTTCTTGAGATCAACATTGAATAATCTGGCTACTTTTTCAGCATAGAAAAGATCATTTTCAAATCCATCATAAGATAGTTCGCTCCCCGCATTAATAGTATAACAAGTGAGTCGCTCATCAGGTTTTGCTTTAGCTGCCATAGCAACAATGGCGCTGGAATCGAGCCCTCCTGACAAGAAGAAGCCTACCGGAACGTCGGACAATAACTGACGTTTAACTGCATTGAAAAGTTTTTCCTCCAGTTCGTTAACTAATTTAGCTTCAGATTGCCCGGCATATTCCCCGTTAAAAGGTATTTCATAATACTTATGAATTTCAAAATCACTCAGACGTTTGACATTGAGCTTTATATAATGGCCCGGAAGTAATTTCTTTACATTTTCAAAGGGAGTTTGTTGTCCTGGAGACCAAAGAAAATAAAGATAATTAACAAGAGCGCTATAATCAACACTCTTATTTACGCCTTCAAATTTAAGGAGCGCTTTAATTTCCGAGGCAAATAAAAAGATATCATTCTGCTGATAAAAATAGAGCGGCTTCACACCAAACTGGTCACGAACAATGATCAGGTCACCGGATGATCTGTCATAAATTGAAAAGGCAAATATCCCGTTCATCCTTCCAAAAAGGGAAGTCCCGAACTCAATAAAACCATACAGAATAGTTTCAGTATCGCTTGTAGATTTAAAATGATGTTTATTGCGAAGCGTACTTCGGATATCGGTATGATTATAAATCTCTCCATTGAAAATAAGCACATACCGGCCATCTGATGAATACATAGGCTGATGCCCATTTATAGAAAGATCCAGTATCGCTAAACGATTATGTCCCAATGATAAAAATTCATCAGAGAATATTCCCTGATCATCAGGACCCCTATGTTTAATACAATTAATTGCCTTATAAATATAATCTTTATGACCAGGACAAATCGCTCCAGTAATTCCACACATAAGAAATAATAAATCGTTCCGTTAAAATATATGTTTGGCTGAAGTATTAAGAATATTTTTTTATGCTACGCGTCGCCTTCAACTAAAAAAGTACGAATTTTAGCCGGCTTCAATTTCCCGAATACATTAAAATCTTCCTTATATTCTAATAACTTTTCTTTAATGACAACATTGAATGGAGGCTTGTCAATATACACGCCAGAATTGAAATATATCCTTACATCCGGGCCAGCCGATTTATCAATATTCGGCAGAATATTTTCGTCGTCAAGTAAATGTTCCGTTATAATTACATTTTTACCCGCCTTCAACGCTTTGTCAAGAATGATCATTATTTGCTCATTACTGAGATGTTGCAAAACCTGTCTTATAGTGATCAAATCTGCTTTTGGAAGAATGTCGATAGTTGCATCAAGGCTTTTAAATTTCACGCGATCCGATGAAAAATGAACATTATTATACTCAATTACCTTGCTTGCGACATCCACACCCAAATATTCAATGTTGGTTTGGTTTACGATACTTCGGGAAATTGAAAAATCCCCACATCCGATATCTAAAACTGTTCTAATGTCCTTCTCCTTAATGAAATCCACACAAGTATTAATATAATACAGCGTTTTACTATTTTGAGTGCCTAATCCTGAAGAAAATCCTTCTTTTGCGCTTCCCCATAAACCTTTAGAATATATGGTATTAAAGATATCACGATTATTTAAATTTCGAAATTTAAGCAATGATCTCTTTAATAGCCAAACCTTAATTTGTCTTGGGATTAGTTTCTTCAAAAAACATTTAAACTTTCGATTCACCGGTTTTTGGTTTTAATAACAGGAAATCCATGTGCTTTTTAGGTTTCGCCAAAATTTGGATGTCCGTTGTAAAGTCAATGAAATCATAAGTATCATGAAGCTGTTGCCAGGCAATATCAAATTCATCAGAGCCCAGATGAACTTCAAATAAGATATGAGGCTTAAACCGCTGAATGGTTTCCCTGGCGCCTTTCAGTACGGGCCCTCCATAGCCTTCAACATCAATTTTTATCAGATCAATCTTTGCAAGAGTTATTGATGAAAAATAAGAATCAAGTGAAACTGCCTGTACTTTGGCCGTTCCCTGTTCAGATATCATACCCATAGAAGAAGAGGGACTAGCTTGAAAATTAAGGAAAGAATCAACTTCTCCTAATGCATAGTTTTCAACCGTCCAGTTGTTAAAATCATTTAGTGAGCAGATTTTTTTAATAAACCCGTAATTGCCGCTTTCCGGTTCGAAACTAAATACATGACCATTTTTGCATTTGGAAGCGGCAATTAAACTAAAATATCCTGCATGACTTCCGGCATCAATAAATATAGAGTCCGTGCTCAGGTATTGATCAATATATTTTGTCAAGGCAGGTTCATAATAACCTTTATAATAGGCGCGTCCATATCGTTGGTCAATCAGCCAGGTTTTTGCTTTGGCAGAATGCGTTCCCCTCATTCGAATTTTCATATATGAAAAAGGGAATAATATAATTTTCTACCAGTACTTTTTAAGTCCATTATTGAATTTTTTCAGATAAGCTATTGATCCGATCGTTCATCGGAACTACCTGACTGCAGATCATATGCTTCAAGATAACTATTGACAATTCCAGTATCATTAAAATATAGTAGAGCCCTCTGATAAGCTCCCTTAGAATACTTTTCGAATTCTTGACTGTCGAGTGTTGACAAATGCCGGACAACTTCTTCAAATCTCACCTGGGTGTCCAAAGGAAAATCCCAACCAGCATGCATCTCAGAAAGATTCTGCCAATAGGTATTATTACTGATTAGTACCGGCCTGGAGGCCATAAAGGATTCCAATATCACATGGCCAAAGTTTTCACTTTTTGAAGGAAAGAAAAGTAGGTCGTACAATTTAATCGTATCAACTACTTTATCGGCGGCAATAGGGCCAAGATACCTGAAATGAATGTTTTCAGGTAACATCTTTGCAAGATCCTTAATATCTGACAAATATCCGGCATCTTCAGCGATTCCATAGCAATCAAAATCTATCCTGCTGTTTAGATTACTTAATACGCGCAAGCAAAATTCAATGTTTTTAATCGGAGAAATCCGAGATACAAAAATCATTCTTAGAAAGCCTGCTCTTTTCAAGGAAGGACTAAACCCTGAAGGAAAATCCTTAGAAGAACGAAGGTTGGCGGCCTGAAATATGCTTTGTGCTGATACTTTCAGTATATTTCTAATATCCTGTTTTTCGCGAGGTGTTGTAGCATGAAACTTTATGCCTGTTTTAAGAAAATGCCTGAACACGAACAGGTATAATTTCTTTTTAAACGATTTAATCTCCAAAGCTGCTGATGAGCATTCACCCCTGGGAGATATAATGATCTTTTGTTTCGGTAAAATGCCAACTTTAATCAGTAGCAACGGGATAATAGTGAACCGGGGTGAGAAGAAGCTATTGAAATGATAAATATGGAAATCCAATTTGTTTACTGTTCGGATAAGATTTCTGACGAAACGGTTATTTGAACTATAATAAACCTCAATTTGTTTTACTGGATTCCATTCGTCTGCGCGAATACCAGGCAACATGGCTGTTTCGTTCAGATCAAAAGCGCTGGTAAAAACCCGCATGCGGCAAAAAGGCTGCAAGTGTTCAATCATTGCAACAGAAGATCTTGCAGGTCCTCCTGCTTTATAAGCAGGGAAAAAACGATCGAAAAAAAGTAGCGCCACTGATGACCTGCTCATATTAATCCTTAAGGTTTTGCTCAAGCCAGTTTTCCAAAACCACCAGCAACCATATCTTCATCCAATGTATGGAGGGATCATCCTTAAAGAATTTTTTCTGAAGGCTTTGAATTTCTGTTTTATTAAAAATTTCGCGCGCTTCTAAAGAGGCGAGCTTCACTTCGCAGAAGGATCTGAGTTCATTTTGCAACCACAACTTCCACGGAAAGGAAAATCCCATCTTTTTCCTATTGTAAATCTCTGCAGGCAATAAACCTTTCAAAGAATCGACCAATAATTTCTTGTTTACACGCTGATATTTATACTCATCCTTTACGCGTAGCATATATTCAACAAGTTTGTAATCGAGGAAAGGCTCTCTTACCTCTAATGCATGCGCCATGCTCATCTGGTCTATGTCTCTTAGCAATACATTCTGCATATAAGACTCCATTTCCATAACCGATATTCTTGAATGGTAGGGGAAATGTTGATGTAAATAAATTAATGGAGATACAGGCTTCAGTTCATAAGAGTCCGGGAAAGTAAGAAGCATGTCAATCTCATCATCAAAGAAAATCCTCCGGTAAAAGGAATAAGAATTGTTTAGCGCTATTTTTTTCTGTTTCAAGATAGCAGATAGCTTTTGGGATCCTAAACCAGGTCGTATAGTAGAATAGGCATCCCCCATATTTTTTCGTAAAATACGCGGGATGCTATTGATTAGCCCGGGGTATTCAATTTTTCTTGCTTGTTTGAAAATAGGATACCCCGCAAATAATTCATCTCCTCCCAAACCTGTTAAGGCTACAGTAATACCATTTTCTTTAGTAGATTTCGATACCATATATGAATTGGCTCCATCCCCACTGGGATGGTCCATCGCTTTTAAGGCTGCTGGTAATGTATCCAGGAATATTTTCGGGGAAAGATGTATCTCATGATGATCAGTGGAGAATTTACGGGCAACTATTGATGCAAATTTCCCCTCGTTGAAAGCCTCTTCACCAAAAGTTATAGTAAATGTCTTAACGCGACCAGGATTTACTTCGTTCATCAAAGCTACAACAGCGCTGGAATCAATACCCCCGGATAAAAATGCTGCGAGGGGAACATCTGAAATCATTCTTCTTTCGATTGATTCAAGGAGTAGTTTATAAATATTCTGGCAGGTTTTCTCGTACGATACTTCTTCAATGTGGGGAATCTGATCATTATCCATTTTCCAATATGCAGCCATATTGAAATAGTTTGCTCGTGTTTGTATATAATGCCCGGGCATTAACACATTTACCTTTTCTAAGATCGTTTGAGGAGCATAAACAGTTTGATAGGATAAGTAATCTCTGATAGAGGAATACTTAAGAGCGGGTTTGAATAAACCCGTTTTTAACAGCGCCCTGATCTCGGATGAAAAAGCAAGCACTCCATCTTCAAAATAATAATATAAGGGTTTTACTCCAAGGCGGTCTCTAGCAATAAATAATTCTTCCTTTCTGATATCCCAAATAGCAAATGCAAACATTCCATTCAAATATGACAGACAGTTGCTTCCCCATTTCTGGTATGTTGCAAGTATCACTTCAGTATCGGTATCCGATTGAAAAGTATAATCTGTAAGCTTATAACGTAATTCTAGATAATTATAAATTTCTCCATTGAATATAATCACAAGGTTTCCATCATTGCTAAACATTGGCTGATGGCCAGCGGGTGACAGATCAATGATTGAAAGTCGCTGATGACCAAGACCTATTCCTTCTTCAACAAAAATTCCTGAGTCGTCTGGCCCGCGATGCTTCAGACTGCGGTTCATCAGGCAAAGGCTATCAGATAACTTATTTTTATCCAATTTCCCCATTATTCCATTAATCCCACACATAATTATTACTTAAAAACCTCGATGCAAATTTTAATCTTGAAACACCTTTATTGTTTTCGAAGCGGTTGAAATATTAATACCTTTTAATTTATTATTGTGCAATTCATTTTTGAATACATTGATCGAGGAACATTCTCCCTCTATAGAAATGCCAAAGTCCTGGACATAGTTTTTCTCTACGCTGCTATTCTTGCAAATATTTTCCGAAACGCGCATTTCCCTGCAATTATAAATTCTTAAGCCTATACTATGGCCGTTTTCGCGCTTTCCATTATCAGCGATTAAATTTTTTGAAACTGTTGCATTCTCCGAATTATAAATCTCGAATCCGGTTTTCCCGGCATTCATGATCGTGTTCTCCGAAAGCAATAGCTGCGAGGCATTTTGAACATAAATTCCAACACGACCCGATTTAATAATAGAGTTATTTCTAAGCTGAATGATTCTGCCTTCAGAAATTTGAATACCGATGGGGCTCAAAGAGCCGCCGATTCCTACATCATTCAAACTATTCGAAATGATATCTATGTTAGAACCCGATGCCAGTATACCCCTGCCGTATATCTTCAATAACTTATTATTTTTAATAAAAATCGAGTCGCCTTCAACCGTTATTCCTCGTATCTCAAAATTATTTAATCGTTTATACCTCTCCGGGAAGGAACCAATTATTGAATTTTTTGAAATGCTGATGTTAAACCCCGAACCTACAATCATGGATTGCGTAATGCTCTTAATAGTATCGTTTAAGAGTGCAGGGGTCAGGTCAGGATAAATATCCTGAAGCGTACAACCACTCACAGTCACTCCATTACCAAACACCATGACTGCAGATATAGCATTATTATAGCAAATGGAATTAGTGATTTTGCCGTTATCTAATCTTTGTTTGCCTTTTTGAAAGCAATTGATCACAATACCAGCTGCTTCATTCTCAGTACAGAAAGCGCTGTCAATAAGTATATTCTCATTTTGCTCTCCATAGACTTCAATACCATGCTTTTGATTCTTGCTGGCCGAACAGTTTTTTATGATAATATTTCTGCATGAGCCGCCTCTGTATGGAGCATTCCAAACAAGAACCCCCATAGCCTCTGTTTGAGTGAACAACGGAATCATATTGTTTCCATTGTCATCACTTCTAGTTTTTAATAAGGCAACATCACTCGCCCCTCCCATAACTATCCCATTCCATGAACAATGATGAATGAAGCAATTCCTTATTTCCACTTTTCTTACATTCACCAGTTGAATCCCTGCCTGAAAAGGAACGCCTGAATTTCCTCGCCTTTTGCTGACTCCTTCCATTTTCCTGGGATTGCCTGATTTATTTCCATCTATTTCAATACCGCTGATTACTATAAAAGAATCAATTCGGGGCTTAATATCCTTTTCAAAAAAAGAGAAGTTTTGGATCACATCACAGCCAGCATTATTGCTTAATAAGATAATCGTTCTCCCCACCCCGGAGCCTTTAAGATGAATATTACTGTGAATCCGGATAGGAATTGAAATCTTATAAATTCCCTTTGGAATAAACAAAGTTCCGCCTGCATTTTTATACAACCGTTCCATTGCCCTCTGAAAGGCTACATTATTTATAGCTGGGTCAACATGTACTCCGGATTCAGCCCCAAAATCCTTCCGAAGGTCAAAATTATGTTTTCCCTGCGCAAGGGTCGAATTCCTCTGGCTAAAGGCTACACTAGTAATTCCCGAAAAAAATATTAATATGGCAAAGGCTCCTTTACTGCAACCTGTATGAATGAAAGCAATTATTCGAAGTAGGATCATCCGTTAACTATATTACTATTGAATCTATGGACCTTGAAGATAGCAATCCAATCAAAGATTGAAGGATGAGGAATTTCCCGAAAAGAAAATTTTCTTATATATTTCATAATAGCTACGCGCTATTATCGTGGGATTATATCGTTTCGCATTCTCTAAACCACTTTCAATTAACCTATTTCGCTTCTCACTATTATTAATCATTTCAAGAATACCTTCTTTGATTGAATTTACATCGAAAGGGTTAACGAATGAAGCCAGGCCGCCAGATACTTCAATCAAAGGAGATATATTACTAGTGACCACAATTCTCCCTGATGCCTGCGCCTCGATAATGGGCAATCCAAAACCTTCAAAAACTGAGGCAAATACAACAATATCGCTATTCCTATATTCAGAAGCAATATCTTCATCAGAAAGGTCCCACCTGTTTCTATAAATTATTTTAAACTTTTTTAAATAATTTATGTCTGCCTCCGAAAGCCTGCCTAGTATGGTGAATTCACAACTAATACCGCCGAGGGCTTCAATCACTCGGTGTAAGTTTTTATTAAAGGCTGTGCCTACCTGCAATATCCTGGGTCTTTCTGAATTGAATACCTTACGGGTATACTTAAAATGCGGCGCAAGTGGATCAGGGATAACTGCAATTTTCTTAGGGTTACAGCCGGTATATTTAACGACATCGCGCTTACTCTTTTCGGAAATGACTGTAACAAATTTTGCTTTTTTAACTGGCAATTTTAACCAAATCCATTTCATCAGGAAACGTTTCAGAAGTGATTTGCTCATCATGAAACGACAATCATGTATGGTAAGGACGGTTTTGTTGCGTGGATATGAAAAAACTGCATAATGTATGTCGCCAGTAACATGATATATATCAGCTTTTTTTGCACGATAGAAGAGATTTTTAAAAATACCTAACGGGTATGCTCTTGAACTTTTCACATAAAAATTATCAATATTTATATCTACAGGAAAACTTGGAATTAATGCTTTAAATACATTTTCAATACTAAAATATCCATTTAATGGCTTTCGATTAACAAAGGTAACTCTCAAATCTTAAGGTTTTAGAATGGCGAAAATATTGCTGCTGCTTGATTTTGCAATAGTAAGATGCCTTTAAAATTTATCAGCTAGTCTATAGGAAAGTCTATCTAATATTGACCATACCCCCACTTCTTCCTTTTAAAGTTTTGAAAAATTTAGAATCAAACATTATCCAAAAGATTATTGGATAAATAAAAACATATCTGCAGGTATATATTAATGCATTTGAATAAATACTATCAAGATTATACAAGGTCGATAAAAGCATAATGTAGGTTAAAACACTGAACAAACTTTTCTGCAAAATAAAAGGATAGGCAAACTTAAGAAGTACTCCATAAAACCAGAACCCTGCCAATACAAGCCATATACCCCCTCCCATATAGAGCCATCCGATTGGAGACATAGCAACACTGTATTTCAATCCCTTGTTTACTTCAATTACCTCCTCCTTGAACCAAAACCCCCATGGAAATTCATTCTCTCCCTGTATAAAGCGAGGGACGAACGCATCCAGAGGGAATTTTAAAATTGTAATAAATATATTCGGATTAGTTAGTCCGTCCATTCCAATCTTGTCTCTCTGCCTGATGGCAACTGCGGTTTCCGGCACGAATGTGACACTGATTAAAGTCGCATTTAACGCGGAATTAAGATCGTATCTGCCTTTTTTAGTTGTAACAAACCGATTTTGATTCTCGTTAAAATTTGAAACTACTTCAATAGTATTTGTTGGCCGGAGAAATTCTTTTCCTAACACATAGTTCTTAAAATCAAGAACAATAGTGAACGCCAGATAAGTTGATACTCCCACCATGAATAAACTAACCAATCCGATTCTTCTACTAACGTAGTAATAAGCAATCAGTATTATAAGGAAAGGTGCAATAAAAGCGCTCCTGGCGCCATAAATAAAACCAAAAAACAATTCCAGCAACAGACAGCCATAAAACAGCACGTTCATTTTAAAGCTGTGTTGGCGGAATTTTAATATCGATATAAAGAAGAATGTAACAAATGATAAATCACCCAATACCCTCAACTGACTCCCAATTTTAAATCCTGTACCAGCTTCAAAATATTCTTCAGATACAATTCTTCCATACAACCCGATCCCAAACAAATAAAATTTGGCCAGGTAAGCGATCAAGGTAAAGAATATCACTCTTGACTCGTTTACTTCACTTTCATAAAGTTTTTTGTATATAGGAATTGAGGTGATGCGCTTAAAAAAATTTTCTCCCAGTTTAGAATCATATCCAATCCAAACAGCTAAAGATGCCATACAAGCTAAGAACATTGTGTATGAAAGCCATTCAGGCTCATCAATAACCTTATACCCAAAATTTTTTACAAAATAAGCTCCGTCAATTAGCAAAAAATAATTGGCAATTGCACCAAACACCAGGCCGAATGTTATCACATTCGCTAAGAAAATCGGACTTATAAAGAAATATCCAGTCCTTCTTAAATAAACCCTACGCAATTCATAGATAGTAAAAAAAAGCAGTAGCGTCGTTAATACATAAAATCTTAACCCTTCATTCTGAAAGCCTGGCATCCAATAGATAATGCATACCAGTATAGCATAAATAAATCTTAAATTCATAATTACTGGTTAAGAAATCTTGAATCCTGAAGCATTACCATTGACAGTATTTAAAAGTAAAGAAAGCCGATGTTCATATGTATGCTCTTTCATTGTTCTCCTGTAAGCATTTGCTGCAATACGATTACGCTCGTCACTATTTTTTAAGTAAAAATTTATTTTATTCTTTAAGTCTGGTATTGATTTATAACAAACAATCTCTTCGTTTTCCCGGTATAGTTGATCTATTCCGGCTCTCCACGACGCTAACTGAAAGGCTCCGGCTGCTGCAACTTCAAATAACCTGACATTGGCGCCAAGAATCTCAGCAGGTTGAAAATTATTGATTACAATTTTAGCTCCTCTAAATGCTTTTGATTTCTCTTCGTTTGCCACGAATTTATTTTGCACCATTGATTTAATAGGGTCGATATTCATCCAACGGGAGGGAGGATTACCCCAAATTTTACAATCATATTCTATCAAATGTTTGAATAACTCAGCTCTGTTCGGATGAAGGTTGCCGGCAGTGCAAATATCACATGAGTATTTTTTGATATCATCTTCACTTAATTCAAAAATATTATGATAAACAGGATTACAACACTCTGGCAAATAGAATGATTTCTTTGCTAGATCATTCTCAAGTACATTAACTATGTAAGGATCTTTAAAGAATAAATAATCGTAATTGGCATTTAGAAACATCGCTTTATTAAAAGCCCCTATATGATCAGGGTACCATAAACAAATCTTTAGATTATGTCTCTGCTTAATAGTTTTGATTTGTTGCGGAGAAAGAAGATCATGGCAACTAATGATCAATTCAATGGAATTATGCCTTAAATGGTTCATTAAAGATATTTCCACACTTTTTTCATGGAATTTAGATTTCTTGTAAACATCATATATCGCCGTTTTTACCTGTTTCAAACGGTACTGGAGCACCGAATCCATCTGGCTTTGCTTAAACCCATGCTCAAATCTGTAAACAGAATGTCCCATTGATTCGAGTGTCTCTGCAATATGTAATGAAAATCCTTCAGTGTAAAACTTTCCAACAATAAGTATGTTCATTTATTTTTCTGCTACAGTTAAAATAATCCTTGATTTAGAAAGGGGGAAAAATCTTCCAAATGTTTCATCAAAAATGCGGATGAGCCCACTATAAAAATAACCCTGAATACGTGGCTTTGTTAAACTATAGGCCATCTTGCCGAGAAAACCTGACAACCCATCCAGGCTTTTGAACTTTGCCCACACTGAGTTAGATTGAAGCCATGATCTTTCCATCCCAAAATGTGTCAGTATTTTGAAATGATATTTTTCAAAATTGATCTTATTTTGTTCTGGCGTTTCATATCCCAGATGGCCGTCTCCTTCCAGAAATAATTTATTATATAATAGTTGATCTTTCCTTTTAAGTTTATCAATTAAACCATTTCGTGTTTCGACATCATATAAGAATATTAATTTACCGCCAGGTCTCAACACCCGGTTAAATTCAGTTAGCATTATTTCTTTTTTTTCATGAGGTATATGCTCCCAGAAATAAGAACTGATAATCCCATCTACCGATCCATCAGCCAAAGGAAGGTTACAAGCATCAGCCTGAATAGCAATTTTATAATTTTTAAGCTCTTTCAATGATGCCATAGAAAGATCAAGCCCTATCATATTATAACGGGCGCCGAAATAATCAACTCCAGAAGCACAGCCCAATTCGAGAACAACTGAGCCTTTAGGCAGATATTTGGATACTTCCCACATATAACCTCCGTTGATAAGCCAAAGGGGTAATCGAGGGATAAAAAGCTCCGAACCGGGTAAATAACGAATGCGATTCAGGTAAGCTCCTTCATAAAAGTCATCTACTTTATCCAGAAATGAAACCACTCCTTCTGATACCGGGTAAGAAAATTGCCTGTTCGCAGTGACATAACAATTGCCATCTTCCGTCAAAATCAAGGGCGAACCATTATCCGGAGATAATAACACATTCATATTGTAAAAGGTTGTGCCAGATAATCGCGGGATTTACCGCCAAGCTCCATGATGCTATCACGAGTAAACGGCCATCCTACTATCTTTTTTTTATAAAAAACGAACGGTGTTCTTTAGAATCCAGCCAGAATATCCTGTAATTATATGGAAAAAAATATTCCTCCGCGATCTTTTAAAACTCGTTCCGGCCGATTTTTGCGCCAGAGGGGTTTTCTGTATCACAAAGCGTGCTGTTTTATTATCAATCAAGTTGTTCATCCCTTTCAGAGCGTTTACATAACTGGCGGTGAAATATTGAAGTAAACTCATTTTAAAGCTACAATCCAATTTTAATGTTTATTAACAATCGCTCTAAACCTTGCAGGTAATAACCCAAGCAATTGAGTTCTGACTTCTATGGGAAGATTCTTCCATAAACTATATAGTAAAGCGATCTGCAAAAACATTACGAGAATAGTGATTGAATAAATTTTTTCCGG
>JBDTPD010000008.1:0-19630 GCA_039932855.1 Chitinophagaceae bacterium
CGGAGCCATTTCTCAAGTCTGTCCATATTATAATTGAATTGCCTGAAGTGCCTGCAGCCAGTTGTGGTTCTAGCTGTGTGCTTGACGCATTACAAATAATAATGCCGTTTACAGTCCACTGAACAGCTCCTGCTGTATTGATCCGTTGAGCATAGATATCCCTTTCGAACCGCCTGTCTTCCCATACAATGGTGGCACCACCGGAGCCATCGGTAATTATTTGTGGTGAAAGTTGAATAGAAGCAGCCGTACAGATAGCAATACCGTCAGCCACCCACTGTGCGATACCTGTGGCATTTACTTTTTGTGCATAGATGTCTGTATTTGAACCGGAGTTTCTGTTATCAAGCCAGCATATAATTGCACCGCCGCTTCCATCGGAGGTTATTCTTGTATTATATTGAGGGCGAAAACTTCCATCGGAGCAAATAACTACTCCATTGAACGACCAGCTTGTAAATCCGTTGGAAGAAATGCGTTGCGCATAAATATCAGTCTGGCTGAAATTCCTCCAATCTTCCCATGCAATGATAGCTCCACCAGCACCATCACTTACCAACTGCGGCATATTCTGCAGCGAAGAAGCAGTACATACAGCAGCTCCTCCCGCCGTCCACAATACTGTGCCGGCAGCATCGATACGTTGCGCATAGATATCAGCATTGGGGCCACCTACTCTTCCATCACTCCAAACTATTATCGCACCACCGGCATTATCTGAAATTAATTGCTGTGCATTCTGATTTCCGGCTATTGTACAAATAGCAACGCCATCTGCCGTCCATTCAACTGTACCACTGGCATTGATGCGCTGAGCATAAATATCATAATTACCGTCCCTGTTGTCATACCAGGTAATAATAGCGCCGCCATTGCCATCTGCCGTTAATGCCGGAGAAAATTGATCAGAGATAGCTGCACAGATAATAACACCATCAACCGGCCATTGCAGATTACCACTGGCACTAATACGCTGGGCGTATATATCCTGCGTGCCGTTTCTTGTATCGACCCAGGTGCAGATGGCACCACCGGCATTATCACTTACTATCTGCACATTCATCTGGTTACCTGCAAAATTGCATACTGCATTATTCACAGACGCGCTACTATTCCATTGTGCAAATGATCCGGAGCAAATAAAAATTAAAAGAAAAGAAAGTATATATCTCATAAACTATAGTTGTGAGAACAAACCTATTTTTTTCTCTCAACAACAGTATCCCTGAAAAACAGGATATTCCTGAAAAAAAAGAAAATCATGGAAAAAGGGGAGAAGACTGAGATAGCAATCCGTTTCTTTACTATTCAGATCAACGGTTTATTTTTTCTATTGCAAAATGCTTTTAGTCCAGCGGCAATAATTTTGTTGCTATACCACCTGTCTGTACACCAGCGTTAACCGCTGCAGATACTTCAATGATTTTTATTTCTCCTGACAGGCTGCCAATCCCTCCTTCAAGGGTGACCTCCCCTTTTAAACCGAAGTCTTTTATTTCAAAATCGCCCGTGGATTTATTAACCCCTATTTTAATAAATTCTTTTACCGATGCCTCTGCGCCGACTTCTACAAAATGATGCTCTCCCAAATCCCATTTCGCCCCAACTCCGGCCTCCAGGGTGAAATCTTCGAATTCCCCGCGATCGGAATAATTCACTTCCAATCCAAACAAGGCTCCTTCGCCACCTTCAATACCCCATGAGTTGCATGTCCACGATGTTTGAATTACCTCAAAATCGATTTTCCCTTTAAAGTTTGCACAATATTCATCTTCCCATTTCTGGAGTTTGCCTGGTTTGACAGGGAGCGGCTCATACTGCGAACACTGTTCTTTATTAATAATATGGTAGCTCTGCAGGATATTCAATACATCTTTCAGATAGCTTACTTCAATGGAAGGAAAAGTCTGCATTGTCTGTGGTACCCAGTAAGGCGCCCAATTGGCATAGTCACGGAAAAATTTTCGTGAAATACATTCCTGCCTTTGAGCATACTGGTTTACTGCGATGGAAAGGTTTGTGAGGTATGCCTGCTTTTCTTTATTTATTTCTTTGCATTTTGCCAGTTCCAGCGCTGCAATCTGATCCTCATCTCCCGCTTCACCACCTTCCAGCTTATTTAATTGAACAGCATATTTTTTTTGTATTGCCTTTATGTTTGCATTGAAATGACCATTCAGCATTTTCAATGTGTAATCAAAAACATCACTTTCATCTTTCTTGTTTGTATTATAAATCTGCATTCCATCAATAATGATGTATTGTGCTTTCATACGAACAGGCGATAAATTTTTACCAAAATCTTTTCGCAGCAACTCATCTGCTATATCGTCGCCCAGTGTTGGTGAATTTGCTTCAATATTATCTATCGTCATCTTTAGCGATGCTATTTGTGCATTAAGTTCTATTTCAAACTGCTCCATGTCATCAAGATTGGATGGCATCGCTGTCAAAAGGGTTCTCTTCAACATCGGAAATTCTTTGGCTGGCAATGCGGGATAGCGGGTCATCAATTCACCCGGTTTTATTTTGTTATTCAGCTGGTGAAGAATTGCGATCACCTCTTCATCATGACATGTTGCGATAGACTTGCTTCCATGCTCTTCCGCTTTTTTTACATCGCCTTTTTCCAGGTACATTATACAAAGCAATTTGTTGGCGGTAGGATGCAGGCTATCTTTCTGCACACACTCCTGCAGGTATTTCATTGCCTTATTAATATCGCCGAGACGGTAATATGCATTGCCGAGATTAGAGAGTAGGGTTGTTTCACCAGGTTTCTGCCTGTTCCAAAAATCAAGAATAGGAATTGATTTTTCCGGCAATCCGGCCATCATTAAAAAAGCGGCAAAATTATTTGCAATAAGTGCATCCGGGAGATCAGCAACAGCGGCCTTACCAAATAAATACAAACTTGACTGTGGTGTATGCTGTACCCATGCTCCAAGTGCTGCACCTGCGATATCCTTTGAATTGGATAGTGCCTTATTTTTTATATAATTATCGGCTTTTTTTTTGTTTTCGGGTTGTATGGCAGATGAAATTTTTGCCTGCAATCCCAACATATAATTTTTGTAACCCTCCTGTGTAAGAGGTTGCGAAGGAAGTTGTTTGAGCTTTGGAGAAAGTGAAGGAGTCGCAAAGTTCAATTTAGTAACACTCACAGTATTACCAGTCGATGACGGCACTGAAGAAAGTTTCATACCCGCCGGAACCATTAACGTACTTAACTTATTCAGTTTTGGCAGATAGGATAAACTGTATGCAGAGGAGGCTACAGCTGGAGGTTGCTGGGTGATCAATGATCTGCCAGGACTTAGAATAGCTTCAAGGGGAGCCAATGCACCGCGGCGGTGAACACGTTCAGCAACTTTTTTCATATGAGGATAGCTGCCCTTGTCCAATGTCACCATAATCGACTGCGGTATATCAGCTCTAAGCGATTTATTATAATACGCGGGATTAATGTATGCAACGTATGTTCTTGTTTCTTCTTCGCGGCTGGAACTAAATTCGTCCAATCCATCAAGATATTCTTTCATCGCTTTACCGGTATAGATACTGTACCCAAAGAAAAGTTTAAAACTACGACTCAGCCATTCCTGGGGCTTCTTCATATATTCCAGCAACGTTTCCCTGGCACTGCTGGTTTCCGTTTCGATCTGGTTCATCCGTTTATCAAATTTTTGTTTCTCCGTTTCCCAGGTCTCTATGAATCTTTTGCGATAAGGAGCCATTTGTTCCTTCGTATAGCTTTTTGAATTATCGATACGTTTCAATTCTTCATCCAGCCGTGCCTTGTTGGCCGCTTCATTGGCGGGGTTATAATCTGCCTTAGCAGCTACAGCTTCCCGGCTTTTATAGTCTTCTACATCTTTCAATAGTTGCCCGAGATATTCTTTCCTGGTGATGGGAAGAAATACCGGCAGGTCGCTGTTCCTGATAATGATATATTCACTTTTGGATCTGAATATTGTATCATTCACGTTTGCCATAGCAATCCTGTCATAATAATCTATCCGTCCTTCTGTTCTTGTTTTTTCCAGCAGCTCAAATGCGGATTTTCCATTCACAGTTATTACTCCGACCGTCGTACAAAGCCTGTCTACAACAACGTTATTAAAATATACATGCAGGAACGAACCGCTTTCACTCTCCGCAAATATTTTATTGTTGTTATCGTTACAGTAATAGGCAAAGAATGCTGTTTTAAAATAGCATGTGCCCGCAATACCGGTTGCGTTATAAAATTTTCCGTTCAGGCTACCCTTACTTAAATCGAAGGAGTAATTGTTTTGGTAATACATTTTCGCGCCAGTGAAGTCTTTCAATATTCCTTTTACCCAATTTTCCGCGATGCTCAATTGAGGTTTCACCATGGAAGTGGTGATCGTTGGTTTGGGACCTTCGCCAGATTGCAAAATATAGTCGCCTGCACGAATCGAGGTGGAAAGTTTATTTTCAGCCTGCGTTTTACAATCCTGGCCATAGAGGATTTGAGCGCCAACAAGAACAGGAAGTAAGGCAATTATTATTTTTTTCATAACCGTGGGGATGATAATGTCAATTATACGAGCAAACTATATAAGCTGCAATACTTTATAGTCTATGCCTTGTGGTGGTACCAGATGGCACCTCCGCCTTATCACTTACAAATAAAAATCAAAAGAAAAAGTGTAATCGCATAAACCGTCATTGTAAGACCAAACCTATTTTTTTCTCTCAACAGCAGTATCCCTGAAAAACAGGATATTTACCGAAAACAATAAAATCATGGAAAAAGGGGAGAAACAGTTGTACGCGTGTTTGTTTATTTGTATGATGAAAGTAAAAGACTAGTTTACTATATGAGAAATTCTATTTTGATATTGGTACTCACTTTTAGCTTTTATAATCCGGTAAAAGCACAAACCCCAATGATAGATAGTTTGCGTAACGAACTGGGCAAACAAAAAGCAGATTCAATAAAAGTGCACGACCGGATCAGGATTTCGTGGTACCTCATTCAGTTAAAGGATTCTGCTACAGCGTGGAAATATATTAATGAGGCAGACAGTATTGCTGATAAAACAAAAAACCTGGTTTTAAAAGGAATAGTTTATGAACAAATGGGTTTCTTATACAACAGGATGTTCTCCAAAAAAGCAATTACTTATTACCTGCAGGCCGAAAATATTTTAAAAGATTTTCCCAACTCACTTGCTGCTAAAAAAAGCATGGCCTCGCTTGGTCTGAATATTGGTATCGAACATATGAATGTTACTGATCAGGAAGGCGCTTTATACTATTATTTCGAAGGGATTAAAAGATATGAAGCATTTGACAGTATGAACAGGAACCTGCCTGTTCTTTATGCAAATATTATTAATTCGTACTATGTTCTTGGTAAATATGAAACCGCATTGACTTATTGTGAAAAAGCATATTCAAAAAGCATGGCCTGGGGCAACGCAGCTTCTCAAATGTCGGCAGCAATCAATTACGGCAGGGTACTGATGAAATTAAAACAGCCTGAAAAAGCAACCTATTATTTTTTAAAATGCAAATCAATTGCCGATAGTGTTAATGATGTTTATTTTCAATCCAACTACTACCAGGTAGCTGGTAATTTTAAATTCGATGAAAATAAATTTGATGAGGCCCTGGCAGATTTTACAAAAGCACTTCCACTCATAAAACAAACGAAAGCACCTTATGATATTGCAAGTTGCTATATCTGGATGGGAGCCTGTAATACAGGCATTAAAAATTTCCAGGCAGGCCGGAGGTATTTAGATTCGGCTTATGTACTTACAAAACAAAATGATTATGTTCACTTACTTAAAGATGTTTACGGGAATAGGTATCATCTTGAAAAAATGCAGGGTAATTTTGCTTTGGCAATCAATTATCTCGATTCATTTAATGTGATCAACGACAGCCTGATATTGGTCAGCCAGGCGGACCGTATAGAATTTTTAGATGCCAAATACCAGGCAGAAAAAAAAGAAGCACAGATCAACAAACTCCAGGCTGATAAAGAAATTCAGCGCCTTAATATCCGGCAAAAAAATGTCTTCAATTATTTTCTTATTGTCGCGGCCTTAACCTTATTATTACTTATCCTGTTATTTTACAGGAATTTTAAACAGAAACAAAAACTCCAGCAACAACGTATCAACGAATTGGAAACGGAGAAAAAATTAACCGCCATTGAAGCAGTACTGAAAGGAGAAGAACAGGAAAGAACCCGGGTGGCAAAAGATCTGCATGATGGATTAGGAGGTATGTTGTCGGGTATTAAATTTTCATTTACTACTATGAAAGGAAATCTTATCATGACGCCTGAGAATACACAGGCCTTCGAACGCAGTATTGATATGCTGGACAGTTCTATAAAGGAAATGCGCAGGATAGCACACAATATGATGCCGGAAACATTAATAAAGTTTGGTCTGGATACCGCATTCAAAGATTTTTGTAATGATATTAATCAAAGTGGGGCATTGCATGTAAATTACCAGTCAATAGGGTTGGAAAATACCGAAGTGGAGCAAACAATAGCTATAACTATTTACCGTATTGTACAGGAATTAATCAGCAATACCTTGAAACATGCAGCTGCTAAAACTGCCATTGTGCAGGTAAGTAAAACAGAAGGGCAAATAGCAATAACCGTAGAAGATGATGGCAAAGGATTCGACCCTGAAATTTTGCGAGGGACCAAAGGAATTGGATGGACCAATATTCAGAGCCGGGTTGATTTTTTAAAAGGCAGGATGGATATTCAATCTAAGCCAGGTAACGGAACTTCTGTATTGATAGAATTTAATGTATAATGCTAATAAAAGTATTTATAGTTGATGACCATTACATGGTAATAGAGGGCATCCGCTCTCTTTTACAAAATGAAAAAAATATAGAATGGATGGGTCATGCGATGAATGCTGCGTCATGTCTCGCCTTCTTACAACAGCAACTGCCGGATGTAATTTTGATGGACATCGGTCTTCCGGATAAAAACGGAATTGATCTCTGCAAGGAAGTAAAAGAAAAGTACCCATCTGTTTTAATAATTGGCCTTAGCACATTTAACCAGCAAAGTTTCATTCAGAAAATGATGGATAATAATGCGTCAGGTTATGTCTTGAAAAATGCAACAAAAGAAGAATTGCTGGAAGCGATTACGATTGTGATCAGGGGAAAGACCTATTTAAGTTTTGAAGTGGCGAAAACACTGAATACAAAAACAGCAGGAGATATCATTCTGACCAGGCGCGAAAAGGAAGTGCTGAAGCTGATTGCAGATGGATTAACCAATATCGAGATCGGACAAAAATTATTTATAAGTTCCACAACGGTAGATACACACCGAAAGAATTTGCTGGCGAAGTTCCAGGTAAAAAATACGGCGTTGTTGATAAGAACAGCGGTTCAGATGGAGTTGATTGATTGATTGAAGAAATGGGTGACAATGTCAAAAAATCCAGGTTTAATATTAGAATACCGGCAGGGATTATTGACAACCGGTGTCGGTTAGGGTAAGTTTAGCCGATAAAGAAATCTTTCTTATTTTCGCTGCATGCTCTCAGGTAAGAAACTGATCCTCATTACAAAACCGTTTGCCAAAGAAATCCGCTGGAAAAGCTGGTACTACACTTTTTCAACTTTTTTTTTGCTAATAGCTTCTCTTGCGGGTACTTATTTTACACCATATATATGGACAAAAGTCCTTTGCAGTATTTTCAGTGCATTACTGCTGGCCCGCAGTTTTATGATCTTTCATGATTACCAGCACCATTCTATTTTACGAAAATCACACCTGGCTAATCTTATTTTTACCATTTTTGGGATGTATATGCTTACACCACCCAGTATCTGGAAACGTTCACACGATCATCATCATAATAACAATTCTAAATTATTCGGTGCCAGTATCGGGTCATTTCCCATTATGACCAAAGAAAAATTTATGGAGGCTCCCGATAAAGACAAAAAAATATACCTGGCTGTACGGCACCCATTGACAATAGTGTTTGCTTACTTTACCATGTTTTTATATGGAATGTGTTTGCAGTCATTCTTAAGTAGCCCCCGCAGGCATTGGGATTCCCTGGCAGTATTGATCCTCCATATTGGTGCTGCTGTTTTCCTGGGTGTATATTTTGGGCCGTTAACATGGTTCCTGACACTCTTTCTGCCCTTATTCATGGTACACATGTTAGGAGCTTATCTTTTCTATGCGCAGCATAATTTTCCGGGAGTAGTATTCCGTAATAGTGCAGGATGGTGCTACGAACATGCAGCTTTAGAATCTTCCAGCTATATGAGGATGAATCCCTTTATGCAATGGGCAACTGCGAATATCGGGTTTCACCATATCCATCATATTAATTCAAAAATTCCTTTTTACAGGTTGCCGGAAGCCATGGCAAAAATTCCTGAATTACAAAAAGCCACTATTACCAGGCTTACGCCCGTGGATATTATTAAATGCCTTCGTCTCAAATTATGGGATGCCGGGCAAAACAAAATGATTACACTGAAGGAAATAAAAAATTGATTTTATCAGGCTCCTTTATTTTCGGCGATTGCTTTATTTTGTTTTTCAAGCGTAGTAATTCTATCTACAATAGTATCGAGGTTACGAAAGTGGATATACGCTTTTCGATACTTATTCACATCAAATGCCGGCGAACCCATATACACTCCTCCGGGCTTGGTAATACTTTTAGAAATACCTGATTGGGCCGTGATGATAGTATTATCAGCCACCTGCAGGTGACCCACTATACCTACCTGCCCGCTGAACATACAGTTCTTTCCGATCTTAGTAGAACCAGCTACCACACCATGGGCAGCATAATAGGTATTCTCTCCAATTTCAACATTATGTGCAATATGAATGAGGTTGTCAAATTTCACGCCTTTGCGAAGAATGGTGGACCCTAATGTGGCCCGGTCAATAGCGCAGTTGGCGCCTATTTCCACATCGTCTTCAATAACAACATTACCGATCTGGGGAACTTTTTTAATATCATTTTCCGGGTTGAACCGGAAGCCATCACTTCCCAATACAGTTCCGGAATGGATGATGCAGTTTTTCCCGATAACTGTTTCGGAATATATTTTTACACCGGCAAACAAGGTAGTATTATCGCCAACCACTGCATTGTCACCAATATAAACCTGCGGGTATATTTTTACATTGTCGCCTATCCTGGCATTTTCACCAATAAAGGAAAATTCACCTGCATAAATATCTTTTCCTACTGTAGCACTCTCAGCTATAAAAGCAAGTTTTGAAATACCTTTTTTGTTAAGCTTTACCTGGTTGTACATCTCAAGTAATTTGGCAAAAGCATTCTCCGCACTTTCTACCCGTAATAAAGCGGCCGAAACAGGCGCTGTTACTACAAAGTCTTTGTTGATAATGACCAATGAAGCTTTGGTAGTATACAGGTAAGGAGTATATAAAGGATTGGCCAGAAATGAAAGAGAGCCAGGTTCTCCTTCTTCTATCTTAGCTAATTTGGTAATAATTGCATCAGCATTTCCTTCTAATTGTCCCTTTAGCAGGTCAGCTATTTGTTGAGCAGTAAATTGCATGATTGCCAGTTTTTATAGTTAAAATTTTATGGCTAAAGATAACTGATGTTTGCAACACGATTAGCAGGATTGTTTGAATAATGCGGCACACGATCTGGCATGACGCTATCAAAGTCAGTCTTATAATGGCTTACGGTGCCATTATCCGCTAATTTTTGGCTAACCAGTCAAGAAGAAATTATGCAGAAAGCACTCATGGTACAATACTCCTCACGATCCCATGGTTGAAACCATGGGCTAAGGGTCAGTTTAATAAACGAAGTATTTATTGCGTGGTTTTCAGTGACTGCTACTTTCCAATACAAAATAAAAATTATTGGCTGTTAAAGTCCTTGCAGTGAACGGGTACAAATAAGGTACACCATTTCCTCAATCCGTGTATTACTCTTACTTATTCTTTTGTACTTTATAATCAACCACAATGTCATTGACAAACATTTTTTCCCCGGAATAAGTCACTTTCCCATTAGCGGGTACACATACAATGACAGCAGCATTTTTAGGATCGAGTTTTAGCTGGGCAGTGGAAGAAATGTTACGGGCAATAAACTTCCCCGCGACTGTATTATAAAGGTCCACATTTTTATCCTTTTCAATATTCATTGTGACAGCTTTACTTTCAGCATAAGGGTTATAAAATAAATAAGTAGGATAGGCATTGTCATGATAAAAATCTGTAGCCAATAAATTTAACTGCAATACTCCGGGCACATCTGTTGCACGGATAATGCTGCCGAAAATACCCACATGTGCACTTCCATAAATGCTGAATTGTGATTCCTCCGGATTTTTGCCCGGCACCCAAAGCGGGCCGTCGCCTTGTGCAACAGGTCCTGGCAGGTTCTCATATTTTTGATGGGTCGATTTACGAACCATTCCTTCATATGCTATCACTCCTTTGGTAACAGTTGCCAGCTCTGGAATTGTTTCATGATCATCCGGCATATATTGCGGATAAAAAAAACGTGCGGCATTAGCGGCATTCAGCATCCACTTGCCGATAGCATTAGCATACGATTGGTCATACCGCACCAGTGGCACTAACGGCCAGGCCGCATCGTAGGTATTCATCAAAAATCCATACCCACCATGGTCCACTGTACTGCCTACTATGCCGGATATATCCATACCATTCCAGTTGCCGACTAAAACGCCCCATCCTTCGCGGCAAATAGGCGTTCCATCAAATGCCCAACCCAGCAATTTCTTTATATCATAACTGCCGCCCTGTTCTGCATTTATTCTTGCTGCCAGGTATGCTCCAAAAGGTATCAGTACTTCATACGTAGGATTTAATGGTTGCGACTCCAACGCAGTCAATGCACTCCTGGCTCCTTTCAAATAACGGGGGTCACCGAATTTTTTATACGCAGCATATAATAGCCATGCATGACCTGCCGCCGCATCAGGCTGCGCACAGATCTTGTTTTTCATTGGCTGCATTTTTCCATAATCAAAATAGGAGTAATCATAATTGCCATTCAATATTGAATCAGCTTTGAAAAACTTTTCAGCTATCTGCCTGGCTATTTCATCAAAACCGGGATGATGCGGGTACTGATCACATATAGCATAGAAAAGTAAGTTCGGATATATATCGTACCACCAGTCGCGACCATATCCTCCACCCAGCAATGCAACTTCAGGACAAGTATTATTCATCATAATATTCCAGTCCGTCTCTTTATTAAAATAATTTTTCAACATGCCCACATAGTCAAGTCCCTGCTGCTGGCTTTTATCAATACCTGCAAGCGTAGCGCCCATGACAGCACCCATTGTTGCAACAGCTTCATGAAACATGCCTTTATTATTACCGGGACCCTGGCGAACATCGCCTATGGCGGTGTACAATCCTACTACTGTTTGCGGGAAATTTTTATTGCTGCTGTCTTTCCATACGATTGGCCAGAATTTGCCTTTCGCATTGAAATCATAGGCGGTACTATCAAATTGCAAAGCCAGTTTTTGGTAGTCGATGATTTGCAAAGGCTGTGGTATATCCGCCATCTGATCAACCCGTGCCAGTTTTTGTTGCGTAACCGGAATTCCTTCCGGCTCTTTACAAGATGCAAAAAACAGACAGATAAAAATAATGCTGAAAATATTTTTCATATAATTTTTTCGTTACTGAAAGTAAACTATTGTCTGGAAGCTAATAGCCAACTTGCTAGTTATAAATTTATTTCTGCACCGGTTGGTATAAATCAAGTCCCTTGAGCATTGAATATTGATTGTTGATTATTGAATATTCCGGTTGAAATTGGCAAAGTTTATACTTGAAAAAAAATATTCAATATTCAAGTTATCTCCGCACTAGCTACTTAGACCAATAGCTTCTTATACCGTTGCTTCTGCTACTTCATGTAACACTTTCATATCCACCACTGCATCTTCCGGTGAAAGTTTCTTTCCCTGGGCAATGATTTTTTTTGCAACAAATATGGAACATAACTGTAACACGGCGATGATGATCACCGCATACCTCAGCGCTATTTCTGCGGAACCATAACGTGCCATCATTAAAAAAGTAGCTGCTCCCATAAACCTGCCCAGGTACAATCCAGCTTCGTGATTAAGGATATAAGCAAACTCACTCCTGTTCTCTATTTTACTTACAATATTAATTACCTGGAATTGAATAGGAAAATAAGCCAGGTCCATCAATGGCTTTGCGATTAACAACAATAAAATAAATATGACAACACCTGGTTGGTTAAACAGTACACCGTTCAATGCAGCGCCAACAGCAAATAATATAAGTCCTGCTGCAAATATTTTTATTCTGTCAGATGGTTTAGAAAGCCGTCCCAATATATACATAATTAAAGCTGCAATAACCGCCCCTATCGAAGTAGCTGATCCCAATGCACCTTCGTTACCAAAGAATTTCAATATCAACATAGCAGGCGCTGTTACTAAAAAGCCCTGCGCCAAACCTTTTAATGCCGCCAGGGATAATAATTTATACCAGAGCGGATGAAATTTAAAAAAAATATATTGCTTTTGCACGGGGTTTTTAAAAGTTCCCCTGAAACAAACAATGGAGGCTAAAACAGTTATTAAAAATACCGCACCGGTGATCATTACATAAGCAGTATGCTTTTGTGCATCGCTTATTTGAGAGTCGATAAATAA
Source organism: Chitinophagaceae bacterium (assembly GCA_039932855.1). GTDB lineage: Bacteria > Bacteroidota > Bacteroidia > Chitinophagales > Chitinophagaceae > JAJKIP01. The sequence goes on from JBDTPD010000008.1 coordinate 12,727, forward strand.
ACCAATAGTAATGGGAACAAGTACGGAAATGACCGTATAAAATAATGTCTCCATCCCATAATAATAATTTCTGTTACTATCATTGGTGATGGCAAGGGCAAGGTAATCCCTGTTTGCCCAGTAAAAACCAAAACTCAAACCCATAATAATACCTGCAAACCCGATTCCCACTACATCCAGTTCTTTTAATGACATCATCACGATCATCGATACGCCACTGAGCATCATGCCTGCAGAATATAGTTTCCGGATATCAAAATGTTTTAAGAGCCAACCGTTCAATAAAAACGTAAGGGGTATGCCTGTATAAATGGTGAGTTGGTAAATAACCACTTTGCTGATATCCCCATGCGTGTTACGCATAATGTAAGCAGCCACAAAAGTATCAATCACAGGTAATACGAATGCATACACCAGGTTGGTTAATATAAGTATCCTGAAATTGCGTGGCTGGCTATTAAAATGATCGATTTCTATTTTCAGTTTGTTAGGCATGATCGTATTTTAATAAGGAGAATATTTTTTTTAATGAAAAATCAGCGGCGCAAACGAATTCATCGGAGGCACCGTAATAAATAGTAAGTGTATCGCCGTCGGGATGCAGTATATGACCATTGGTAAAAACTACATGACCAAAAAAACCACTTAGTTCGTAATCTGCGGAAGGCACCATGATAGGATCTATAGTACGGGCAATAATCTTTGAAGGATCATCCAGGTCTAAAAGAAAAGCTCCTAAACAATATTGATGCTGATGATTGGCGCCATGATAAATTTCCAGCCAGCCTTTATCTGTTTTAACAGGCGATGCTCCTGCTCCTACCCTCGCACTATCCCAGGCATCTTCCCTGGTCCTGATAAGGCATTGATGATTTCCCCAATGAATACCGTCGGGTGATGAAGCCAGCCAAATATAATTACCACCGATATCTACACTACTCGGACGATGCAGCGCATAGTATAAGCCATTTATTTTCTCTTCGAAAATGGCGCAATCTTTATTATGTGGCGGCAATATCATTCCATGAGATTGAAAATTTTTCCAATCACTTGTAACACGTAGTCCAACGCCCACGCCATTACCTGATACTGCCGTAAATGTGAGGTAGTATTTATTTTCCAGGAAGGTCACCCTGCAATCTTCTATGCCAAATGTCTGTAACACACCTTCACCCACCAATGGATAATAACCATCAGGTTCATAAAAACGAATCCCATCATCACTGCAAAGCAAACGAAGGTGTGAAAGTGTAGTTAGGTAATCAACTCCTTTATAGTTGATCACCCTGGCATCGGTAGCTTTTAATGCCGGATCATCTTTTGCTATCTCAATAATTTCCATGGCACCATTTTCTTTGAGCACAGGAAACGAGATCGTATTTTCTTTTTGCGCGGGTCTTTCTGCCACCCGTACGATCAACCATGTTTTATTCTCATACCGGAAAACACCCGGGTTTAAAAGACAGGTGATCTGGAGACCCTGTTGACTGGGCGTAAGGTCAGCCGGTGATAACAGAGGGTTTTCACCAAAACGTTTTGCCAGATCCTTTTTCGGTAACTGTTGTGTGTTATCATTCATAAAATATAACCCTCTATCTTTTTGGGTGCTCACCAATTTCGAAATTTCCCAATTCCAAAATTTCCCAATCTCAATTTAGTACCCTGGATTCTGTGTCAACGTGCCTGCAGAAGCATCAATTTCTCCCTGTGGTATCGGGTAGAGATAATGTTTGTCAAGGAAATTTTTTCCATGAGCAATCATCACTGCCTTTGCTGTTCCCCATCTTTTCAGATCGGCCATTCTTTGCGATTCAAAACCTAACTCTACTCTTCTTTCTGAAACCAACCATGCTTGTATAGTTGCTTTGTCAGTAGAAGCGGGCCTGTCAGGTAATGTACCTGCAGGTGGAAAAGTGCCGGCAGCTGTTACACTATTTCTTGCCCTGGCTCTTATCTGGTTGATCAGAGTGATGGCAGCCGGATAGTTTCCTGTTTCATTATAGGCTTCTGCTTTCCATAATAATGGATCAGCCATACGGATATACACTTTGTTGGTAGGAGCATCATCATTCCCCTTATAGGTTCCATTTAATGTACCCAGCATTTTATTTACATTCTTATTAGCTACATCTACTGTATAGAATAACCTGGGATCATTAGCTTCAAACGCATTTAGAAAACTGGTACTTGGCGCAAAAAATCCCCAATCCAATGGCGCACAAATTCCGTTGCCTCTTTTTGGTGTTTGATTACTCTGGTGGTCATAACAAAAGATAACTTCGTTATCCGTAAACTCGGCGGCGGCGCTGAAGCTGCTAAAGTAATTTGCATTCAAACTATAAAAACCAAGTGTCTCCAGTTCGGTTACGAAGGTTATTACTTCTGTCCATTTTTGTGTATACAAAGCCACCTTTGCCTGCAGTGCGATCACTGCGCCTTTAGATACTCTCCACTTTTCAGAAGCAGAAGAATATTTGGTATTGGGTAATAAAGGTTTTGCTAATGCCAGATCGGCTTTTATTCTATCCCATACCAAATTTTTGTCGGCTCTTACCGCTACGGTAAATGCTTCCTGGTATGTTTGTACCGGTGCCAGGATCAATGGCACATCACCAAAATTGGTAACCAGGGAGAAATAATAGAAGCATCTCAAAAAATATGCTTCTCCCAGCAATTGATTTTTTCTTGCTGTAGTAATACCAGTGATTGTTTCTATATCGCTTTTTGTTAAGAAACTGATCGCGAGGTTGATCCTTTTTATTCCTTCATAATCATATTTCCATAAACCATTCGGACCACCGTTGGTAGCAGTATAGGTGAAGTTATTGATCTCATCCATCCATGGCTGATCACCATCGGGGTTCCATTTCTTTTCCATATCATCGGAAGCGATATCCTGCATGACATAGTCATTTTGAAACACCAATCCTCCACCCCAATCCCATTCTGCCAATATATTGAGCCTGCTGGAGAGCAATTCATAAGAAGAACTGACAGCAGTTTCCACCGTATTTAATGTAGGCGCCGCATTCACCTGTTCCAGTGTTACGAGACCAATGGCATCTGTCGTTAATTGCTTTTTGCATCCGGCAAAAAACAAAGCGATGATGATGATCCCTGTTATAGATACTCTTTTCATAATTACTATTTTTAAAACCGGGTTAATTAAAGTTTGATTTTTGCACCCACGATAAATGCTTTTGACTGCGGGTAAGTTCCTTTATCGATCAACGAAGTAGACTCAGGATCCAATCCTGTATATTTTGTACTGGTCAAAAGATTTTGGCCCGATACAAAAAGACGCATATTCTTTACACCTATTTTGGCAGTATTGAACGTGTACCCTATTTCGATATTCTTCAATCTTAAGTAAGAAGCATCTTCAACAAAAACACTGGAAACATAGCCTCCACCATTATTATTAAAAGTCACACGCGGAGTAGTATTACTGGTACCTTCTCCATGCCAGCTGTCCAATACCGATACCATCGAGTTGAAAGGACGGCTATCGTAATTCAATATTTGTTTCAGGTCATTGTAACGATCAACACCCTGTACACCCTGCAACAAAAAGGAGAAATCAAAACGCATGTATTCAGCAGAGAAAGAGAAACCCCAGGTTGTTTTTGGAATAGGATTGCCAATAAATGCCCTGTCATTCGCATTGATCTGTCCGTCATGGTCGAGATCCTTGAACCGGATATCTCCAGGCTGAACGCCATTTGGATTTGAAAACAAATGCTCACTTATTTCCGCTGCATTTTGATAAATACCATCAAACACTAAACCATAATAAGAACTGATCGGCTGTCCCGCTTCGGTTTTTGTATGTGTGCCTTCATCAATAATGCTCTTCACAAACGTATAGAGCTTATCTACTTTGTTGGTCAGCGTGGCAACATTTGCATTCACGCTATATTTAAATGGATGATCATAATCCTGGTAATTAATACCTAATTCAAAACCTTTATTGCTTACTTGTCCTGCATTGACGAGTGTTTTCTCGATCACGCCCACCGAAACAGCCGGCAGTCCTACTGATAATAAAATATCATCGGTCTGCTTTATAAAATAATCGGCGGAGAAAGAAAGTTTATTCTTAAGTATACCCAGGTCCAGGCCAATGTTGGTTTGTGTGGTACTTTCCCATTTTACATCAGGGTTGCCGTAGCGAATAATGTTTACTACTCCTCCTACTTTTGATACAACTGTTTCATAAGCATGATCAGGAATTTCCTGGTTGCCTGATTTACCCCAGCTTGCTCTTAATTTTAAATTGGATAGCCAGTCAATATTATCCATGAATTTTTCCTGTGAGATTTTCCAACCAGCAGAGACGGATGGAAAGTATCCCCATTTATTATTGGGACCAAAGCGGGAAGAACCATCGGCTCTTATAGTAGCAGTGGCGAAATATTTATTATCGTAGCCATAGGTACCGGAAGCAAAGAACGAAACCAGGTTCCAGTTAGTGGCTGATCCTGCGCTGCCTGCGTTGTTGGTAGAACCGTAATCAAGATACCTGAAGGGTCCGGTACTATTATCAAAATTCTGCCTGCTGCCCCCAATGCCAGATGATTTACTGCTGATGCTTTCCGTTCCCAACAGCGCATTGATGCTATGTTTTCCATTGATAGTTTTCAGGTAGTTCAATGTATTACTGAAAGTAAACGTCATCGTTTGACCCAGATTTTCATCTAAGTTATTTGGCTTGTTATTTCTTCCCAAACCATGATAAGGGTTGCCAGCCGAGGAATCCTGGTTATTATCATCACCAAAATTTTCAGCAAAGTTTTTGTTATGAGAAAAACTGATATCTACTCCAAGGTTGGATCTCAATCTTAAAGATTTATCCTTTAGCAGTGCATATTCGGCAAACACATTTCCAAATGTCTGATAGGTTTTACGTTTATCATCCGTAAAATGAACGATTGCGATAGGGTTGGAAGAATATTCATAATTCGTATTCCATCCGCCATTAAATCTTGTATAGAAAGGCAGATCGGTATAAGGATTATCTACGGAATACGTTGGGTCATTCACATTCTTATATACACTCAACACAGGTGGACGTATCAGTGCGTGACGGATAACACCGGGTGCATCACCGCTTGAAGAAAGCTTATCCTGGTTAGCATAAGTAATCTGCAGGTTGGTACCTACTTTCAAACGATCAGTAATGTCTGCATTGATATTTGCCCTGAAATTAAAACGCTTGTATTGGTCATGATCCTCTACTACAATGCCATCCTGTGTATAATAACCAGCAGAAAGCAGGTATTGTACTTTTTCAGAACCGCCACTTGCAGCTACCTGGAAACTCTGTGACTTTCCTTTGTTAAACAATTCATCCAACCAATCAGTATTAGCAAGATCGGGCCGGCTCCTGTCGGCCTGGTAAGGACTGGTTGCGCCAGGTGCATTTCCTAAAGTGTTGTGCCAGGCCATATCTTTTACAGTTAAATACTGATCTGCATTCAACATTTTTGGAAGATTAGTAGCCATATGAGTACCGGTAAAATAATCAACATCAATACTCGTTCTTCCCTTTTGCCCGCTATTAGTAGTAATAACAACTACACCTCCCGCGGCTCTCGAACCATAAATGGCGGTGGCCGAAGCATCTTTCAAAACGGTCAGTGTTTTAATATCTGTTGCATTCAGAAAAGAAATATCACGGGTAGGAACACCATCTACTACATATAGTACATCATTATTTCCGAGCGTGCCTTCTCCCCTGATCCTGACTTTGATACCATCGCCCGGTGCGCCGGTATTGGCCGCAACAAAAACTCCGGCTACCTGTCCCTGAAGAGCCTGCGCTACATCCGGTATCCTTGTTTTGGAAAGGTCCTTCATATTGACAGTAGAAACCGCACCTGTAATGGAGGCTTTCCTTTGCGAAGTATAACCTACCACTACCACATCGCCCAATGCACTTTCAACAGGCTCAAGTGTGATCTGCAATTGTGTTTTGCCCGCTACCGAAACTTCCTGTTTTTTAAAACCAACATAGCTCATCACCAGCACAGCATTGGACGGTGCAACTAATGTAAAGTCACCGTTTATATCTGTGGTGGTCATATTGGTAGTATTTTTCACAGCAATAGAAACCCCTTGCATGGGTTCACCCGAACTGTTTACTATTTTACCTGAAATTTTAGTGTCGGGTGTTTGAGCTGTCACTGACACCTGCATCATTAACATCAGGAAGATGCATGAGCAGAATTTCAAACCCGGCGAAAACTGCCGGGGAATAAAACGAAAGATTTTTGTAAGATTTTTTTTCATACTAAGCAGCGTTTTAATATTTAAAAAATTAGAGGCTCCTGATCGAAATTGTCCGGAATTAAAATTTCCGGCGGAGATAGACAAATGTTGTACAGGGATGCCCGGTGATTTTTAGCGTAAGCTTTCATCCATTGGCGGCTTCCGTGAAGTATGTAGTTAAGCAGACAGGGCAAAATCACCTGGCGCATGGCTTTACCTGGTAACATATGTAGCAATTGAATTTTAAAGCTAGTGTTACTCCAAAATATGCCTGTACACTATAGTTACAATTTACTGTACTATAGTTACGATTCATGAGGAAACTGCCCGTTTTCAATGGAAAACACGGGACTATTGTACTGTTTGTTGTTCCCTGTATTCATTTGGTGCGCAGTTATATCTTTTTTTAAACTCCCTGAAAAAATAAGACTGGTTATTAAAACCTGTGCGGAAAAAGATCTCTGATACGGTCAAATGTGTAGATCCCAGGAGCTGGGCCGCATGTTTCAACCGGATGTGTTTTATAAACTCCGCCGGCGTCATGGCGGTCAGGGTTTTCAATTTACGATACAGTTGCATTTTACTCATGCTAAATGCCTTTTCAATGAAAACGGCATTTAGTTCCGTATCGTCG
>JBDTPD010000009.1:0-19183 GCA_039932855.1 Chitinophagaceae bacterium
TTTGGATGTACGTATAGCTAAGGATTTCATCAATTGCAGAACAAAGCCGATATAATTTGATTTTAGAAATAAGGACCAGACAAAAATTTGACTGTGAGCAAATAAGAACGGTAAAAAAAACTACATTTGGCATCGGAAAATCACGTACCTGCCTCGCAGGTGCCTACTAAACCAAATCTATACATGAGTAGCAGCACGACTACGCAACAGATCAAAGTGGCGATTGCAGATGACCACAAAATATTCCGTGATGGCATTCGTATGGCACTGCGGGATAAAGACTACCTCAAAATACTGTGGGAAGCCGAGGATGGAAAGGACCTGATGCACAAACTGCAGCTGAAACTGCCTGACGTGATACTAATGGACATTCGCATGCCGGAAATAGATGGTATTAATGCCATAAGTATGATCCGCAAAGAATATGAGGATCTCAAGATCATTGTGCTGACGATGTATGATGACCAGGAAATGATCACCAAGATGATGGAGATGGGAGCAAATGCTTACCTCACCAAGACCACCGATCCGGAAGAGATCTACCAGGCCATCCTCACCTGTATGAATGATGATTTTTATTTCAATGAATTAGTGAATAAGGCTGTTTTATTAAAGCTTCAACATAAGAAAACGGTTCGTCAGTTTTACCCCAACCCTGTCAAGCTTTCTGAAAAGGAACTCCGCATTCTAAAACTGATTGCAGAAGATAAAACCACCGAAGAAATATCGAAGGAAGTATTTCTTAGCCCGCGTACAATTGAGACCATCCGTCAAAACATGAAGCAAAAAGTAGGAGCAAAAACTATTGCAGGATTAGTAATGTATGCAATGCGGAACAAATTGCTTGAATAATTCCCTAAGGCTCTCAACGTTATCAGACTAAGTATGGCCAACGAAAACATTAATAACAGCTATTTCGACGGACATTATAAAGATATCTGGCGATCAATTATCCCTACAGGTCTTACGGAAAAAGAAACTGAGTTTATGATTCAGTATTTTCAGTTAGGTCCCGGTACAAAGGTGCTTGATCTTATGTGTGGGTATGGACGGCATACATTGGCCCTTGCACGGCAAGGAATTGAAGTAACTGCTGTTGATAATCTTGAAGATTACATTAATGAAATATCATCTGTAGCAAAACAAGAGAAACTTCCTGCAAAAGCAATCAAAGCAGATATTATTCAATTCCATTCCGACGAATCATTTGATCTGGCTATAAGCATGGGAAACAGTCTGAATTTTTTTAATGAAGCTGAGATACTTACTTTATTATCTTCAGTTTCTTCCAGGTTGAATAAAGGCGGACAGTTATTAATTAATACATGGTCGCTGGCCGAGATTGCTATAAAGCAGTTTATCGAAAAATCATGGAACACGATTAACGGGCTAAAATATCTTTCTGATTCCGCATATCTTTTTCATCCTACGAGAATTGAAACTGAAACCACCATTATATCCCCTGAAGGTGACACAGAGGTTAAACAAGCTATTGATTATATTTTTTCAGTAGCTGAAATGGAAAAATTGCTGGCTGCATCTGGGTTTATTTTAAAAGAAATATATAGTATACCTGGCAGGAAGAAATTTCAGATGGGTGAGCCTCGTGCTTATATTGTTGCGGTAAAGAAATAGATACGTCGTTCTGATTTCTAAAAAGTTGCAATGCCTTGTCTTATCGTTACCATTGCAAGACCAACCCGACTGCGAACATCTAATTTTGTAAATAGCTGATCCCGTAATGTATCAATTGAGCGCGGATTCAGTTCCATTTTTTGAGCAATCTCCTTGTAAGTAAGATCAGTGCATGCCAATTTTAGAAAACGAAGTTCCTGATCCGAAAGCATTGTTTTTTGGAGTCGCATTTGTCCGGCATCATTGCTGCGAAAAAGATTAACGAGCTTACCTGTTGTATGATTAGAGTAATAAAAGCCGGATATGATGACTGATTCAATAGCGAATTTCAATTCTGATGGGTGGATATCTTTTTTTAAAAATCCCTTTACACCGTTTTGTAGTAACCTGATCAGTGATAATTCTGAATCATACATTGTTAACATTAGAATATGTATTTGTGGGTAGTTTTTATACAACCAACAGGCAGTCTCTAATCCATCCATTTCCGGCATATTCTGATCAAGGATAACTACATCCGGAATAATTCCGTTAGATATAGCCGTTATCAGTTCTTTCCCATTGTCCGCTTGGTGAATGATTTTGCAGTTGCCGAATCCGTCAACGAGTGTTGCCAGTGCATTGCGCAGAAGAATATGATCATCCGCCAGGGCTACATTGATTGGTGCTTGTATATTGTCCATATTAATTGATTGGAATGTTTAATCTTATAGATGTTCCTTGTTTAAGTATACTTTTAATTTGCATTTCTCCGCCTATCATAGCTGTTCTGGCTTCTATATTTTTTAATCCGGCTCCCTTTTTAACAGGATAAATATCTTTTTTACTCATTACAAACCCGTTTCCATTATCATTGACACCTATTTGTAAATGCGTAGATGTAAAGTGTAATGTCAATCGCGCACGCGTAGCATTTGAGTGCTTTATAATATTATTAAATGACTCTTGTATTATGCGAAAGATGATCAATTCTTTTTGAGTATTTAAATATATAGGTTCACCAGTAACTCTAAAATCAATTAGAAATAGTCCTGTGCGACGGATACGATCTATTTCATCTTCTAGCGCAGTAAGTAGTCCCTGAGTATTGATAATGTCAGAGTTAAGACTTCTTGAAATATCACTGAGATTCAGAATAGATTTACTGAGAATTTCAATTGCTGCATTCACCTGCAATGTTGCTTTTTCTTTATTCTCCCAATGAAAGGTATTGAGATGGAGTTTTGCAAGAGTTAGCGACAAGCTTATATTATCATGTATTTCTCTCGAAATATTTTGTACAGTCGTTTCGTGAATTTCTACTCTTGATTCTAATATGTTTTTTTCGTTTATTAGTTTCATTCCTTCGATATGTTGAAAATAAATTGTTTGCTTCTTTTTGTATAAATAAAGAAGTGTCACTACCAAGATCGTAAGAAATAAAACGATGCCAGTGACTAGTAAAAAAAATATTATGATATTAGTCTTATTGGTTTGCATAAAAGCCCTTTGCTATCATTAATAAGTTTAAAGTGTATAGTAAGTTGTAAATAATAAATATCAGTATCCAATTATGTCGGTAAAAATTTAATAGATAAATCTCAGTTATTGAAAAGAACCTGGTTGTTGTAAGAGCTATGCTAGAATAAGTTTGGCCATATAATAGAGAATCCTTCATTTTTTTTAGTAAGAATTTCAATTTATTAAGTAATAGCTGGTCTTAACGTTGCTTTAAAGCTTCCTGTTTTTTCGCGCAAAAAAATGAATATATTATTGTTATGAAATTTAGAACATAAAGCGTGTTATATACAATTGCAAGGGCAAGCCAAGAAGTATAGTAGGTGTTAAGTAAATACTTCTCTGCTAGAGAGAGCGGGAGCATTGCTAACAACATGCAAAATATTCCAGTGGTGATCCAAAAATTAGGCTCTTTTTTTAAAACTAATTTTGGAAAATCTTTGAATATGTTTAAATAATAGAAAATACAATATGTTATTATGATTAATGACTGAATAGTATAAATCAAGATTTTAGTTTGTAAAACATGATGATGATAATTTGCTATAATTGTAAAAGACGTAAAAAAAATAAGATAGACAATAGATAAGAGTATACAAATCTGCTTTTGCTTATTAGTAAATAGAGGCAAAAAGAACTTGGTGTAGACGCTTAGTTCGATTAAAGTAAAAAAATTATCTGAATTATTTATAAGTCTTGCTTTTGTTTGTGGAGGTATATCGAATAAGTCAAGACCGGTTATGGTTAAAAAAATATATGATGCAGCATAGATGGTAAATTTTTTATAATTCGGATATTGATTGGCTTCTCGCAAAGTAATAACTAAGCAACAAGCAGCTGTAAAAGCGGCAAACAATTCAGAGCTTATTCCGGTCCAATTAGACATAAAGCGAATGATTTTATTTCTATGGGAAAATGGGGTAGAATCGTATTAGTTTTAACAAAGGATAGAAATTTTTTTATTTTAAATCGAAGTATTCCCAAATATGCATTTGGTCAAATAGTAATAAGTTATTCCGATCTTCAATATGGGAGGCTCATTCGAGTAGGGGCGCCAAGCAAATACGAGATGATTGGCAACGGGTCCATCAACAAATACAGTTATTCAATCTATATGAGGCAATCCTGGCCATATTCCGATTTCACCGAAGCTAAGATATACTTCCAATCAGAATAATTTTTCAGGAAAACACCGTTTAAAAACGTTTTTTTCCCGGAGCTTTTTTAAATGAGGGTTACGCGTCCATCCCGGCAGAAAAGAACCAGTAAATACTGTTGATTTTCACTTGGTAGTCACTCTGCCAGCATAATACATTTGCTCATCATTAGGCCTAGTGAAACGGAAATGCCGAAAACCGGATTTTGAAGAGAGTAGGCGAGTATAAATTGAACTAAATGAAATCACTTATTTTAAGTCTTGTCACTGCTATCATTTATTTGCCATCTGTGGCCCAGATTTCAGGATCACCCGATAATCCTAAAAATCCTTATGATTATGTCGGGGCTAACCATAATGCAGGACTTGACTTTATTCAACAAAAGTATCCAAACATGTCCGGGCAGTTTTTCAATGAGAACTGGAAAGCAATCGTCTCAGACTTTTTAACTGTCAAACAATTGGACTCCCGCAACTTCCTAAATATTGTTGCCAATCCAAAAGTTGAACAGAAGTGCGGCGCTTTTTCTTTTTATACGAATACAGTTCCACAAGAAGAATTAAAACGGTTTTTAAGGGACGGACTTATTTCTCCAATCAGGTATACCAAAGCGATTGAAGTATATGACCTGGTAGATCAGATAGAAGAAATGTTAACTGCCTCGAACGGTGATGCTTCAAAGGCGTTTGCTAATTATCGCGATAAGATGCTAAAACTTGAAATGGGTTATCGTACTTTATCTTCCGATGATCAGGCGTTTTGCTTTATGATCAGTAGTGTTGCAATGCATAGTGCGTTTTACTGGTTTAATGAAGGGACTAAAAATCATTCGAGTTGGGGAGTGCCTAAATGTAGTTCTGCCGGCATGTGGTTTAGCTTTTGGAGACGACTCCTTGGTAGTGATGTAGGCGGAGCTGTTGCCGGGGTAGTGAAGACAGGTGTTGTCGCGGTATTAGGAGGACCCGCAGGATGGACGGCTTGTGGGACCGCTGCACTTGGAGGAGCAGTAGGATCTTCTGCCGGATATGCAATTTCCAGCCTCTTTGGTTTATAATAATATATAAGCCGTCAGTATATCACTGACGGCTTGCCTTAAATCTCAGGTATGAAAACATTTCAGGTAATCGTAGTCTCGCTGATTACTGCTTCCATAATAATGATCTTGTTGAAAATTGCCGGCATAAATATTTCAACAATGAATTTTGTACTGACAATGGGTGTTTCTGTTAGTAGCTCGACCTATCTAATAAAGCGAGCAGGAAAAACAATAGTAGAAAATATCATTGGAACTAGTGTGGCAACCGTTTGCCTGGCTCTTGTGTTTAGTTATCTGCATGTATAGAAAATGCTGATCGGAAAGTTGCAGGTCGTAATCAATTGTGTCACCAGATAAGTGTTGTTATGAAATGGTTATTACCAATCATAGTTTTATTCCTGTTGCCTGTCGAAGTTGTCTCGCAGGCAAAAGATCCGCTCATCACCGAATCGGCACCGCGTATTTCATTTGAGAAAATGAACCTGACAAAAGATTCAAGTGATACACTCGTCCATATAAGTAAACCCAAGAATATAAAGCCAGAGATATTTACCAGTGGTTTTATTGATATTATTAATAGTGGACAAATAAATGCATCGGCCCGTTTTATCCGGTTATATATTGGCGAACAAGGTAAATTTGCCATACCCCTTTCTATTTATTCAGGTGTTTCAGCCAATAATTTTCAGGGAAGACAATTCTTTAGCGTTTTACCCTCAAATGATATGCTGATCACCAACCTTATTAATCCACTTGGAGGACTGGTTAACTTTTCCATCGAAGGAGTTTTATTCTTTAATAAACATCCGGCCATTACAAGGTCGGGCTTGCTATATCACACCGGTGAAAAAATTTTAACCGGCTATAAGATCGGTCCTGTCAATGATCCTTCAACAGGTAATCCGATAAACTTTTTTAATTCTTTTGTTTCAACCGGCGCATATTTTCAAACAGGTGCCTGGGAAAGAAATGATGCAAAGAATGCCGGGATATTCTGGTTTGCTACGAGATATCTTATTTATTATACTAATCCAAAACAATTGAAGAGAGTTATGCCGATCGTGCAAAGCAATGGTATTTACGATGGCTATTCATTAGCATGGGGATTGGAAATTGATAACATCATGAATTTGAAAATTCTTTTTTATAAATATTTCCAAAAGCCAACTGTCGATTATTCATTACCAATTTACCAGTTTTCATTTAATTATTCCATCGCAAACAATCAATGGTAATTGCAATACATCAATCAATGAAATCATTCTGTCATACAAATAATAACGGCAGAGTCACGCAGATGAATTATCTTGTGTAGTTTCCAAGACTTGAAATTTTGGTGAGATAAGAAGTTGAAAAGTTTATAGAGTAATCATTTCAACTTTTTAATTCAGTCACGCTAATGTCCAGTGGAATTGCTTTCAACATTTCAACGTCACCCAAGCTTTTAATACGTTATGAATAGAAAATACAGTATCACTATCACTGCTCACAAAGCAGCTCCGCAAATCGCAGATAATATTGTTCGTGATTTCGATTGTTCCATTTCCGAACCAAGCATCTTTCTCGAGGCCGGCACTACTACCGAAAAAGGGCTTACCTTTCTCGACAAAAAAGGAAATCAATTAGTCTCTTCCATTTTTAAGAACCAGGCTTTCTTCAAACAGGATACCGAGCATGCTCAATCTGAAGAAAAAGCTATCGAGGCATTGATCTATGATGTGCTCTACGAACATTATCATTTTGAGAAAGCAGATGTAAAAGTTATCGTGGCCCAGTACAATTAACAAGCTCCTGCATAAATTGGTATAACCCACTTAGCAGCATGGTAATACCACCGGGTATTCATCGGTAATCGTCGTTGTTTTTCACTTGTAATCCTTTGCCAGCGCGAATAATCCGTGGATTGTCCCTTTAATCCCCTACCTTCACAGCGTGACAGAGGTTCTCTCCCACATTCAGTTTTAGATCAGTTCAATTCTTACTCTTCGTTTTAGTAACAGTTAATCTCCTCTTTACTTAATCAGGTTAGCACTTTTAATCACAGGTATTTTATTTGTTTTATTTTAAATTAAGTTTTTATGAACATGTACGTTTCGAACCTTAGCTTTCATACAGCAGAAGATGATCTGAGACAATTATTTGAAAAGTATGGCGCTGTATCTTCAGCTAAGATTATTACAGACAGAGAAACAGGCAAAAGCCGTGGTTTCGGTTTTGTAGAAATGGCTTCTGATGAGCACGCTAACAAAGCTATGAAGGAGCTGAACAACAAAGAAATTGAAGGAAGAACCCTGTCAGTAAGTCTGGCTCGCGAAAAAGCGGCCCGTTCTGACAACAGGAGATACTAATACTATCCAACTTTTTTGCTGAAAGAGTCCCGAGAGGGGCTCTTTTTTATTTAATAGAAGAAGCAACAACATTACTCCCAATACAGGGGATAAATACAAAAAGCTCCAACAAAAGTGGAGCTTCTTTAATTCTTTTATAAAACAGGTAATTAGAAATAGCAGCGATGCGAAGCTAATAGCTAACGACTAAAAGCTAACAGCTTTCCTCATTCAGCACCCTCAGTCTTCTCTTCTTCTCCGGGAGCAGCCGCCTCTAATACAGGCGTAGTATCCTTGATCTTTAGTACCAGATCAGAATCAAGGCTGATATTATATTGATTTGCTCTGAGCAATGTTTTCGCTCCTTCATCCTGCATCAATACTTCTACCAGGTCCTTCGCAGGAGCAGATTGAGTAAGTACATTGAATTTACCTTTTGTAAGCCCGATGTTGAAGGAGCAAGCAGGTTTGCGGTTCCGGTTATTCTTTTCGAAATCAATACGGTTTAGCTTAAATGATTGTTCTGCTGTTGCCGATTTCTTCAGCAATAACTTAATAACGGGCAGGTATTTCTTCCATGTACTTGTATACATAACTCAAAATTGGTTGAAAGGGGTGAGAAATATCGAAGGCGGCAAGAACAGCGAAGTTCCGCTTTTATTTCTACAATATGCCATTTATTTACATACAATCGTTAAAAACACATTGTAAATCAACAATAAAGGGGATAATACGGGTATTAAAGGTTACCTTACACAGCTTGTGGATCATTCTCTCTTCATTTAAACTTATACATGTCATCAACAGTATTGCAAATAGTAAATGCCGATCGCAATTTTAGTTCATTAGTTAAGGGCCTCAAAGCGTCTGACCTGGAAGAAACATTAGCCGGAAAAGGACCATTCACCATCTTAGCACCCATCAATCTTGCTTTTAGCAACCTTCCTGCCCCTGCGCTGGATGAATTATTAAAGCCAGTCAATAACGTAAAATTATCAGACTTACTTTCCTGCCAGATATTGGCAGAAAAAAGATTGTATCGCGACTTCACCAATGGTCAAAAAGTAAAAACGATCAATGGTAAAGAAATGAACGTGACTGTAAAAGACGGAGAGGTACGTATCAATGGTGCAAAAATTCTTGCACATGACAGACAAGGCTCCAATGGAGTCGTTCACTCAGTAGATGCTGTCAGCATTTCTTCCTGATAGCTGCTTATACTTTCTTATTACTCACGCTTGATTAGCAGCATTAATAATTATGAGTAAAGACAACATTATACAGTTCGTAGGATTTACTACGCAACTTGAACCCGAAGAGTTTGTAGCGCAATGGGAACGTTATGCAAAAGCATTTACCTCTGTTCCGTGCGATCATAGTATCCTGCAACAGGAAACAGGTACCAAAGCCAGGTATAAATATGTTTCCCGTCATGAATTCCGAAAGCAGGATTTCCGTTTCAAATTCATGCAGGGAAGAACATCTGAAAACTTCGCCGAGAAAAAAGTAAGAGTCGTGCAAACAGGCGGCTATACACCGCTACAGATCACCTGCACTGATCATGAAGAACACATCGATGCAAAGGTCATTGCTTTTATCAGTCACGATGATTTTGATATCAGCTACTACAAGCAATTATCTTATCGCTTCCTCAATATTTACCAGGCTTATTATGAGAACTGCACGCATGGACATATTCTTGAGTTCTTTGTTCCATTAGCCAATGCAGAAGAATTTGTTTCAGAGTTAAAAAAGAGAACAGCCATTGAAGTAGCAGCATATAAAGAGTGCCTTGCTGCGCATGCATAAATGAGGTCAAAATTAAAAAGTCAAAAGCCAAAATATCAGCCTGATATTTTGGCTTTTGACTTTTTAATTTTGGCTCCACTGTCCAATATCCCTTCGTCTCAGCTGGAAAAAAAGGCGTATCTTCGGCCGATCCGGTTGAAATCTTACAGATCGTAATCATCCCTCCCTTTTTTTTACTGTCTATTTTTTTCAACTGTTATTTTTTCATATAACAATCTACTAATGAACCTTTCACGACAGGACCTTGCGGGGGACCATTACAGCTGGTCCGATAATAAGGAAGGCAATCTCTTTAATGGTGTGCCGAGCCGTCGGTTATTCGACAGGTTCAATGGTGACCAGGTGTTGTTCATCATCAATTATTACGGATCACAATCCAATACATTTTCTATCGAAGAAGGAAAACAGATTGAGAATCGTATCGCTGACGAACTTCCGATGGAAGCAAAAAGCGAAATATCAGTGCTGAACTGGCTGAAAAGTGGTGTTGCTATTTAATAGCATCCCCCATAATTACTGACTTTTAAAATTAAAATATGACCAACGACCAGATCGAAAAATTCATGCTTGCAAAATATCTTGATAAATCTGCCGTACAGATCAATTTCAAGGCACGTCCTGCTATTAAAGGTTTATTTATCAAAACAGCAGACTATGCTGAACTGAGATCTAAAAATCTGTGGCGCATCGTAAACCAGGCAAGTATTGAAGAATATAAAAAATCTGGTGATATCAACCTCGCCCGTATCTTCAACGGAGTAGAGATGACAAGACTTGAAGTAGCTTCGTAAGGAATCGTGATGCGTGAGTCGTTAGACGTGAGTCATAAATGGTGAATGAATCAGGCAGATCAATAAAATAACTGTGGTCAATTATTTGTTACGGAATCTCGTTCACTATTAACTATTCACGTCGCACCACTCACGCCTGACATTTCCCTAATATCGATAACTCACCGCGTTTATATTCATGCCCGCACCTACTGAGGCGAAGAGGATTACATCGCCGGGAGCAAGGTCATGATCTTTTACTTCTCCCCTGTTTACCAGATCGTATAATGTAGGAATGGTCGCAACCGAACTATTACCTAACCAATGAATGCTCATCGGCATAATATTCTTTGGCAATTCAGTAATGCCATATAATTGGTAAAGTCGCTTGATAATTCCTTCATCCATTTTTTCATTTGCCTGGTGCAGGAAGATCATTTTCAGTTTATCAATACCAACCCCGCTTCTTTCAATACATTCTTTCATCGCCGCTGGCACATGAGTCATTGCATATTCATACACCTTACGACCTTTCATTTTTATAAAACGTACATGAGGGTCACTTTCAGGAAAGTATGATTTTCCCATTTCTATATAAAATGCTTCCTCCAGGCTATGACTTTGCGCCGCCGTACTTAATATACCCGGTCCATCTTCTTTCACTTCTTTATATTCTACCACGCAAGCGCCGGCGCCATCAGAAAAGATCATACTATCACGATCATATTTATCAATCACTCTCGATAATGTTTCTGTGCCAATGATCAGACAAACTTTTGCCATGCCTGCTTTCGCAAAAGCATCAGCTTGTATCAGCGATTGTACCCAGCCCGGGCAACCAAATAATATATCATAGGCAATACATTCCGGCCGCTTAATTCCTAAAGAATGTTTGACACGATTGGCGAGTGATGGTACAGCATCTGTCTGAACAGTGTGATTAATAACATCACCGAAGTTGTGTGCCACAATGATCTGATCAATCGTTTCAGGGTCAATGCAACTTTTTTCAATCGCTTTCTTTGCTGCAATCGTTGCAATGTCGGAGGCGTTCAAATCATTCGGGGCATATCTTCTTTCAAGAATGCCGGTGATATCACCAAACTTTTTTACCACTTCTTCCGGGGGCGTATCCAACGGTTTGTTGTTCGCTCCATAAAAAGTATGTTCGGAAAAATTGGCATTTAACTGAATCACCGGGGGGATATAAGCTCCTGTTCCTGTAATAACCGATCTGTACATAGTCGAATACTTAATTAGTTAATAAAGAAGCCGTCGTATTGGTATTTACTTAGACGGAAGCACAAAACTAATACTTTCGCTGAATTTAAAGGACCGCGAAAAGGCAGCTAAGGTTGTATGTGTGAGGTGATTCGATGACCGTGCTGAGAAGCAGCGCCATCTGATTAAAGATAAGGTAAATTCAAAAATCAAAAATAAAAAATCAAAATATCAGCCTGATATTTGACATGATCGGGACAAAACTAAGAGAAGAAAAAGTCAATGGCCGTACACTTATTCAAATGCGTGGATTGTTGCCAGGTACTTATCTTGTTAGCTTTATACTGAATGATAATAGAGTGTATGAGACGAAGAAATTGATTGTGTATTAGAGAAGTTGAAAGATTTAAGAGTTGAAAGTTGAATGGTTGAAAAGTTGAAGGGAAGCTAACTACGGTACGCCATGGTGCGTGTCTTCAGGTAACTATATACCTGTTAGACCATCGGGAAAATAAAAAAGCCGCTTTTTGAGCGGCTTAAATTTATTCCATCGAATAAGTAGTTAAAACTACAAACTCATTATATCGTTCTTGTGGTTCTCTATCTTGAATCCATTGCATAGCCTCATGCTCGCTATCAAATGTATTAGCGCCATCCCGGATAGGTCTCATTACTGCTTTCGGTCCGGGCAATCCACCACCTTCTATTACAAGTTGGAAGACCTTGTATCGTTTTCTTAGTACCATATCTTTAGTTTTAAGTTGCCCCTTTACAGATGCTTTCATTATATTATGAAAGGTTTTAGAGCCTTCTTCAGCAGATTTTTTATTTGTCTTTGCCGTCATTCAAATTTACGTCTTTTTCGCCTTCATAAACCTTCTCCCATTCACCGTTCATAATGTGAACGGCTTCTATCATTTTCTCCAACCTGCGAAAGAAGTAAACAAGATCAGACCGTTCCTTCCTATTAAGCAATTTGCTGTTGTAGCTCCCTGTAGCCAGTAGGTCAAATACTTGTGTTAGTTGCTCCCGGTGTTCAGGTAAATGAGACATGCTAAAGAAATCATACACTACTTCGTGGGGATTCGCAATTTCATATTTTGTAAGGTTGCGGGGTTGCAGTTCATGTGCTGGATAGTCGGAGACTGGCATAAGAATAAGGTTTTGTGTAAAAAGAAGTGGGGCTCAATCTATTTGTCTTGGGGCTCTGGAAAAGCCCGCACACAAGGAAGAAAGAGCACCCACAACTATGTGTAGGTGCTTGCTCTTCATCCCGTGTGCTTTTAATTTTCCAGATGTCTAACACGTATATAGTCTCCTGTCTTCACGCACCATGAATTTAAAACGGCGACTGTCATTAAAATAGAATTGGTGCGTGAGGACACGCACCATGGCGTAGATTTCTTTGCGTGTCTTCTTTGCGCCTTTGCGTGAAATCTAAACTACCCGACCCATAAACGGATCACTCTTACCAGCCTTACCAGTTTCTACCCGACCCGCATATCTTTTCTCAAACAAATCACGGCCCTTTACCTTCACAGAGAAATCATACCAACTATAACTTTTAGAAAGATCGAGTTTGATCACACCCGAACCAGCGGCTTGTACCACTTGCGTGCGCTTTGGAGTTTTATAAGAATTGTCGGTTAGCTCAACCACCTCTACCCGGTGACTATTATTATTCAATTGTATAATGATATTACCTGTCAGTTTCTTCGGATTGCCTGATTGTTGTTCATAGATCACCCTGATATCAACAGATGGGTCATTCTCATCACCGGTCAGTTCGCGGAAGAAACCATTCGGCCCGTATACCCGCAAATGATAATGCTTATTTTCAAAATCGCTTAACGGCCATTTATCTTTTAATGTATCACCAGCAGAAACGCCATAGGCCCATGTCCTCACATCTTCCTGCTGATATTTTCCGGGAGCATATACATTGAATGGTGAACCTGCTGCCTCATTTCCAAAAACATTCTTTGCAGCATTGAATGATAACTCAACTGATTTTTTATCAGCACTCAATTGTCCATCTACATACAATTCATAAGGAAGTGCACAGGAAGAACGGATGCCTTTCTCTTGTGATGGTAATAAGTCAGATGTATGTGGTTGCTTATTGATTGCTGCAATATCTGCCGCACTTAATTTTTTAAAATTGGAAGGAGGGTTCTTGAACTGTGCCTTATGAATGCTTTCGATGAATTCATCACGTTCGAGAAACTCCGGCTTATTGATCTTTTCATTATTGTATGGTCTGAATACAGAACTAAGATCGCCACATACAGTACGGCGCCAGTCACTGATATTCGATTCTTCTACTTTTTTTCCCTTGTGTGCTAAAAATTTCTCAAGAAATTGTAACGCGGATGTATGATCAAATACTTCTGAATTTACCCAACCACCACGGCTCCATGGAGAAGCAATGACCAATGGCACCCGGTAACCCAGTCCTATAGAATTCTCTCTTGCTTGCTTTTTTATTGACTGCTGATCATCGCCCGATACATAATCAACGCCGGTATGAATAGGCTTTGATACCAATCCTGTTTCTTTTTTCTCCGGATGTGGTGCAGTGAAAGGAGGGACGTGATCAAAATATCCATCGTTCTCATCATAGGTAAGAATGAAAATTGTTTTCTTCCATACTTCCGGATTTTGTGTAAGAATATCCATCACTTCACTGATGTACCAGGCGCCATACCAGGCGGAAGATGGATGATCAGAGAAATTCTCCGGGGCTACGATCCATGATACAGTTGGGAGCGTTCCATTTTTTACATCTTCCCTGAATTCATGTAAGATATCTCCCTTTGGTACGTTCACTGTTCTTTCCGTATCACCATCTTTATAAGTCAATGGAGCCAGTTCATGGTAAAAAGGATCTTTGCGATTAGTAGAAAATGCTTTTTGATGAATGCTTTTTTGTTCAGGTGATAACTGATCGTATTTTTCTTTGGTATATAATTTTTGATCACCGGCATTAGTAACGATCTTCTTTTTGATCCAGTCAATTTCAAATTTCATTCTTTCTGCTTCCTTGCTGCCACTGGCTAAAGCCGGTAATTGATCTTCTCTCTTCTTTAACTCAGCTGCTAACTTCACGGCTTCTTTGGGAAGATTAGCAATATACTCTGGTGACATTTTCACCAGGAATTGCGTGAAGTATTCAATTGGATTGTCACCAAAGTTGGCGAGCCAGCCATCTTCTTCTCCTTCAAAACCTACACCGACGCTTAGTTCATTCTGATATATTTTCCATGACACATCATTTTCTTCTAATCGTTCCGGAAATGTTTTCCAGGTTACCATTGTATCGTAATCTGCATCTTCATTCCACACGCGCGCCATTGAATTGGCTTCCTGTTTTTCACGGATCGTGCCTGTCCAGAAATAAAGTCTGTTTGGAGTTGTACCTGTCAGTGACGAACAAAAATGCTGATCACACACGGTGAATGCATCAGCTAATGAATAATAGAAAGGAATATCTTTTCTTGAATAATATCCTAATGTCAATGGCATTGCTGCATACGCATGATCACCCGAAGGTTTTGCATCCAGCCATTTATCAAACTTGCCGTTATTTCTTGCATCAACCTGGTTGGCCCAGGAGTGAGGGAGTGAACTCATCCAGGTCACCTTTGTATCTTTTATATCAAAACGAAATGGTGCATAGGTTTCACCTTCTTTATTTGTTTGTAACCAGACAGGATTTTTATTGGGTAAAGAAATAGCACGCGGATCATTAAAGCCACGTACACCTTGCAGGGTTCCATACGTATGATCAAACGAACGATTTTCCTGCATCAGTAACACGATATGTTCTGCATCATAAAATGTACTGCCTGGTATAGGATCAATCGCGAGCGCTTTAGCAATAGAAGTGGGTAATACATGTAAAAATCCTCCGCCGGCGGATAGCAGGGAAGCCTTTTTTAAAAAATCTCTCCGGTTGTCCATATGTGCTGGTTATTTGATAAAAATAACAGATAAAATGGGAACGGGTTTAGGAGGTGGAGAAGTTTAATAGGAAGGTAATATAGGGAGGAAGATGTTGAAAGTTGAAGGGTTGAAAAGTTGAATGGGAGCAAACTATGTTATGCCATGGTGTGTGTCCCCACGCGCCACGAATTTAAAACGGCGGCTTTTATTTAAATAAAATTGGTGCGTGAGGACACGCTCCATGGCGTAAAGGACACGCATCTTCGTGTAAACAGTATGTCCCTTAGCCCATGGTTTCAACCATGGGTTAAAAATATATACATAGTGTAACCAACGAGTAAGACAGCCCCTTCAACATTCAACTCTTCAACCTTCAACAGGAACTAACTATCCACCAATGCATATATGTTCCTGCGAAACATGCTTTATAATATCAATGATCGTTAGTATTTCATGTGTCTTTCATACATAAAGGATTGGGTGAAAAATTTTCTTCCCCCATTTTTTTATAAAGAATATTAGCAGATATTTGCATATCCACTGACGCTGCAACCCATACTGAAATTTCATTACCATTTCTTGCTTTTGCCCTGCTATAAGAAAAAACTCAACCTTTATTTAACCGGAAGCAACATTAGTTCTCCTTATTAAGTAGCACCATGATACTTCATTCCAAAGCATTTATTTTCGACCTCAATGGTACCATGATCGATGACATGCATTATCATATCCGTTCCTGGCACCGCATCCTGAAAGATCTTGGCGCAAACCTCGATTACGAAGCTGTAAAGGCAGAATGTTATGGAAAAAATCATGAGTTGCTGGATAGAGTATTCCCCGGACGCTTTACCGAAGCGGAAAAAGATACTATGAGTATTGAAAAAGAAAAACAATACCAGCATGAGTTTCGCCCCCATCTTAAACTGATCGGCGGATTGGATCATCTACTCGGGGAAGCAAAGGAAAGTCATATCAAAATGGCGATAGGGTCAGCAGCTATTCGTTACAATATCGATTTTGTACTAGATGGGTTAAACATCGGCCATTATTTCAACTCCATCATCAGTGCGGATGATGTTAAACTCAGCAAGCCGGATGCTGAGACCTATTTGAAATGTGCAGAGCAATTAAACGTAGCTCCTGCAAATTGTATCGTCTTCGAAGATTCTCCTAAAGGAGTAGAGTCAGCTGCCAATGCCGGAATGAAAGCTGTTGTGATCACTACCATGAGCACGCCCGATGAATTCAAGGCGTATGATAATATATTGTTGTTTGCGAGTGATTATAGGGATATAACTATTGAGAAGGCGTTTGCCCCCATCCCCTAAAGGGGGGTGTTCGAAGATTAAAATATTTTGAATCATCCTTTTATTCTCGAGGTACTTTCTCCAATAAGTATATACGAATCTATAGTAAAGCTTCAGAGCCCCCTTTAGGGGATGGGGGCCGGTTTTTTTTTACTTATAGTAAACTTCATTCCACCTCAACTCATTCCTCAACTGCGGTATCGTAGTATCTTTTCCTATCAATATGTATTCAATGCCCGCCATGTCGGCGAAGTCCCGGAGATGTTCGGAGGTAAGATTCTGGCTATAACAGGTATGATGCGCACCACCCGCATAGATCCAGGCAGTACAACCTGTATTCATATCCGGTAATGGTTTCCATAATACACGCGCAACCGGAAGTTTTGGTAAATCATTCTTAGGTTTCAATGCTTCTACTTCATTTACCAATAAACGGAAACGATTGCCCATATCGATGATCGATGCATTGAGCGCAACGCCGGCACCTACATTAAAGACGAGACGAACGGGATCAGCTTTGCCTCCAATACCTAATGGATGAATTTCACAAGATGGTTTGCCATCAGCAATGCTTGGACAAATTTCCAGCATGTGTGCACCCAATACTAATTTGTTCTTTGGATCGAAATGATAAGTATAATCTTCCATGAAAGAATTGCCACCAGGCAAGCCAGACGCCATTACTTTCATTGCGCGAACCAATGCAGATGTTTTCCAATCACCTTCACCACCAAAACCATATCCTTCTGCCATCAATCGTTGTGAAGCGATACCGGGTAATTGAGCAAGACCATGCAGGTCCTCAAAAGTATCAGTAAAGCCTTTGAAATTTCCGGCGCGCAAAAATTTACGCATACCGATCTCGATCTTTGCTGCATCACGTAATGACTGATGCTGTGACCCATTCTTCTTTAGTGAAGCGGAGAGTCTATATTCTTTATTATAAATTTCTACGAGGTCGTCAATTTCTCTTTCTTTTGTTTTATTTATAACTGCTACAAGGTCGCCGACGCCGTGGGTATTGACGGAGAAACCAAATTTCATTTCTGCTTCTACTTTATCACCGTCAGTCACGGCTACCTGTCTCATATTATCACCGAAGCGAACAAATCTTGCTCCCTGCCAGTCATGCCATCCGGCAGCGACGCGGCACCAGCCATTGATCTGGTTACGTACCGCATTATCCTCCCAATGACCGGCAATCACTTTGCGATTCAAGCGCATGCGGCTCATGATAAAACCAAATTCACGATCACCATGCGCAGATTGATTCAGGTTCATGAAATCCATATCGATCGTGTTCCATGGAATATCGCGATTGAATTGTGTATGTAAATGCAATAGTGGTTTTTGTAAGATCTTTAATCCATTGATCCACATTTTTGCCGGCGAGAATGTATGCATCCACGCGATGATGCCGATACAATTTGTTTTATTATTTGCTTCCTGGCAGATCGCATAAATTTCTTCCGATGATTTCACGGTTGGTTTAAAAACGATCTTCACGGGAATTTGCGAAGCGCTATCCAACGCTTTCGCTATCGCCTGCGAATGCGCCGCTACCTGTTTCAGTGTTTCTTCGCCATACAAATGCTGACTACCTGTAATAAACCAGGCTTCTAAGGTCTTAAGATTAGGAACGCTCATATGTGTTTGGTTGAAAATTTTTAAAGTAAAAAATCAAAATTCAAAAGTCAAAAAAGGAAGCGAGAATGTAAGAAGCGTAAACTACGAATAGCAGAATGTGATTGCCGACGGCCGACTGCCGACTGTCAGACTGCTAATTGCCAACTGCCCACTGAGAACTGCCCACTGCCTCACACCTGACCGTAGTAACTATCTGGCCCATGCTTTCTTTCAAAATGTTTTTGTATCAATGCTTTTTTCAAACGGGCAGCATCCGGATTGATTTGTTCGGTGAGAAAAGCCATTCTTGCAATTTCTTCCAGCACGCCGGCATTATACACTGCTTTTTGTGTGGTCTTTCCCCAGGCAAAGGGAGCATGACTTCCTACCAATACCATCTCTACTTCTTCGTAGGGTAATTTTTTCTTTTCAAAATGATTCATGATCTGGAAACCTGTTTGATATTCATAATTTCCTTTGATCATTTCGTCGTCCATGGGTGGTGCGCAGGGAATATCAACCGTATTGTGATCTGCGTGTGTAGTACCATAGATAGGAATATCACGTAATGATTGTGCCCATGCTGTTGCATAAGTAGAATGTGTATGCACGATACCATTTATTTTTTCCCAATGCTTATACAATACAGCATGTGTGAGTGTGTCGGAAGAGGGGCGAAGTTTGCCTTTTACTGTCTTTCCTTCAAAGTCAACGATCACCATTTTCTCCGCAGATAATTCTGCATACGGTACACCACTTGGTTTGATCGCGAATACACCCAGAGCCCTGTCAGCGGAGCTAACATTTCCAAATGTAAAGATCACCAGTCCCAATTCATCCAGTTGCATATTCG
>JBDTPD010000010.1:0-18822 GCA_039932855.1 Chitinophagaceae bacterium
CCTTATCAGTAACAATATCACCGGCATCATGTGTGCTCAGCCATATCTCTACTGTGTTATAAATATTTTTCCATTCGGGATGATGGTCCATCTTATCCGCTTCTACTGCTACCAAAGACATAAAAGCAAATGCTTCTTTAAAATCTTTGAACTCAAACTTTCTATATAGTTTATTATTTTTTTCCGTCCATGTGGTTGTTGTTGCTGTACTCATAGTAAATATTTTACTGGTTAATTAAAAAACAAGATGTTCTTTGTTCTTTATCTTTTCATTCGTTAATTCTACTACAAGTTGCACGCCGGAAATAGAACGGATAGAATTAATGATATCCTGGAAGCTGTCCTCATACACAATATCATCTTTCATCAGCCATAAAAAATCGAGGTGACGGAACTCCGGAAGCAGGTATTCTCCGTCGAACTGATTATTATAGAGGTAATGAGAAAGAGCGCCTGTTGGTTCACAATATTCAAACACGGAGAAGAAATAATCTCTTTTTTTCTTTTTCAGCCTGATCTCTATTTCATGATTAATGCGGAAATCTATTCCCATCAGGCTATTCAATTCCCAGCAAAACTGGTAATCCTTTTCAGGTGACATGATTCCCAGCAGCCGGCTATCTTCGAAAAACGCCTCGGCCAGGTCATGATTATTAATGGATAATTTGAGTCCCCTGTCTGACATACTGCAAATTAAAAATTAAAAAATCAAAATGGCTATCCTATTTCAGGGCACTCTTTTGCATTTTGACTTTTTAATTTTGATTTTAGAATTGAATATCCGCTTCCATCGTATCCTTTCCTCTCTTGAACTTCACTTTTGTTTTATCGCCTTTGCTGAATTTATTCAGCGCCTGCATATACGTTTCCATTGAGTTAACAACATTATCGCCTAATTGCACAATCACATCGCCTGTTTGTATACCAGCTTTCGCCGCAGGTCTGCCATCTGATACACCATCAGCGCGTACACCTGATCCCTCAAATGTATAATCAGGCATGATGCCTAATGTTACTTTGAATGAGCTGGTTGAAACCTGCGTTTCTCTTGTTTTCAAGAATGCCAGGCGTTGATCTTTATTGAGTTTATCGATGATCTCTGTTATATATTTTATTACAGACAATTCTCCATCATAATTGATCTTGTCGGCATCATCAGTTGGACGATGATAATCTTTGTGCTGACCAGTAAAGAAAAATAAAACAGGAATGTCTTTGCGATAGAATGATGTATGATCGCTTGGACCAGAACCACTGGAATCAATATGAATAACAAAAGGCAATTTCTTTTCTTCTTTATTAATAACAGTTGCCCATTCAGGCGAGGTACCATAACCACCAACTGTCAATGTTTTTGTACTATCATTCAATCTTCCTACCATGTCCATATTGATCATATAGTTGACTGTCTTAAGATCGATCGTAGGATTTTCTACAAAATATTTTGAACCGAACAATCCAAGCTCTTCTCCTGAGAAAGCAATGAACAGGTAATTATTATTCTTTGATTTTGTTTTTTGTAAAATTCTCGCCATCTCAATCAATGCAGCAGTACCGCTGGCATTATCATCAGCGCCATTATGAATTAATTTTTCACCAGTGCGTAACATTGAATTTCCATCTTCACCATAACCAAGGTGATCAAAATGCGCGCCTAATACAACAGTAGTAGCAGCGTGATTATCGATATACCCTACTACATTATGGCCAACTCTTTTCTTCTCTGTAATATCTGCTTTGATCTTAACGTTCATTGAAGCAGTAGGATCGTTCAAATATTTTTGTGTCGCTTCTTTTTTTACATAAATAACCGGAATGCGAAATGGCTCTGTTTTATCTTTTGGATTAAAAACAAGATTGTCATCGATCGTTGATGTATTAAAAAGAATAACAGCCGTAGCACCACGATCGTATGCTCTTTTGGAATTTGTTTTTATATACTCATCCAGATCGAAGTGAGGATTTGACTTATTTTCTGTCAATACATCTTTCAGATCGATAAACCATGGCATGTCTGCTTCCTGGATAGCAATAGCCGGTGAAGCGTCTATTATTTTTTTAGAACTATAAGGGAAAGGGAAATATTCTTTATTCAGTTCCAGGTTTTTTCCATTGATAGAAAAATAAGAACCCTCAGCAACCTGTTTGCCATCGTTGATATCAAAAGCCTGGTAATAATCTTCCGTTCCTTTTGGAACAATGCCAATCGTTCTGAATTGTGTGCTGATATATTCCCTGGCCAGCTTTTCGCCCGGCGATCCGGCTCTTCTTCCTTCAAGTTTATCATCGGCGAGGTAGCCGATATTTGTTTTGAGGTTAGCAATGATCGTTTTATCTGATTTTGACTGTTTTTGAGAAAAAGCGCTCGTTGCTACTAATAAAGAAAGAAAGAAGAAAAATATGCGGGACTGATTCATAGAGATGTTATTGACGGCAAAGGTATTGATGGGTTTTGTTTTTCTTTCTCACGGGGGCGTTAAATCTCCCAAACAGGTTAAAAAAACTTTTTCCCACTCCAATTGTCTTTACATCGAAATTCGTAAGCCTTTTTTGTCTGGGGTGTTTATTTTTGCAGGCTCCCAAGTATTGGAAAAACAACGGATACATATCGCTTTAGTGGGTAACCCCAACAGTGGAAAAAGTTCGCTTTTTAACTCGTTGACCGGTTTAAATCAAAAAGTTGGCAATTTCCCCGGCGTCACGGTCGATAAAAAGACTGGCAGTGCCCGGTTGGTTACCATGGATGCCCAGATCATTGACCTACCCGGAACTTATAGTCTTTACCCGCGTCGCCTCGATGAATGGGTAAGTTATAAGGTATTGATGCAGCAGGATCCTGCTATAAAGGCTGATGTGATCGTTGCGGTAGCAGATGCCAGCAACCTGAAAAGGCATCTTTTGTTTTGCACCCAGCTTATCGACCTCAAGATTCCCGTTGTTATCGCTCTGACCATGACGGATATAGCAGCCAATAAAGGCATCAAGATCGATATCGGTGAATTGGAAAGGGAATTGGGTGTTCCGGTGATCCCTGTTAATCCACGCAAGCAAAAAGGTATTCCCCAGTTAAAAAAAGCCATCGAACAAACGGTGCTCGGATTATATAAAATTCCGGTCACTGATTTTATCGATGCAAAAGCTTTGGCTCCGGGACCAGTAGAAGGAGTAAAAGCATTATTCCCTGAAATAAGTGACTACACGGCTATTCATTACCTGATCAATCATGAATCATTTACGCTGAATAGTCAAACACAACAGGCGATTGAAGAAATAGAGAAAACGCATCAGTTTAACCCAACAAAGACACAGGCAGAAGAAATATTGCAACGATATGGTCGCATCCGTCATATTATGCAGCAGGCGGTATCGGAGCCAGATCCGTTGCAAAAATCACTATTCACGGAAAGACTGGATAATATTCTGCTTCACCGTCGATGGGGTTACCTGATCTTGTTGGCTGTGTTGTTTTTATTATTTCAAAGTGTGTTCTGGCTCGCCAGTTATCCAATGGATTGGATCGACTCTGCTTTTGCTTCATTAAGAGGATGGCTCTCGGCTTCATTGCCTGATAATAACTGGACCGATCTTTTAACGAACGGAATTGTTGCCGGACTTGGAGGCATCGTCATTTTCATTCCACAGATAGCAATCTTGTTTGGATTGATCACTATCCTGGAAGATACCGGCTATATGGCGCGAATCAGTTTTCTTACCGACCGGTTGATGCGGAGTGTTGGGTTGAATGGAAAAAGCGTGATGCCGATGATCAGCGGATTTGCCTGCGCTATTCCTGCCGTGATGAGTGCAAGAAGTATTGAGAATCGTAAAGAAAGGCTGCTTACTATATTGATCACGCCACTGATGAGTTGTTCGGCACGACTTCCTGTCTATACAATTTTGATCGGGTTAGTTATTCCTAATAAATATCTTCTTGGTTTTCTTGGCTTGCAGGGATTGGTAATGCTGGGATTATATTTTTTCGGTGTCATCATGGCGCTGATCGTTTCTTATGTTGCTAAATGGTTTATTCATATAAAAGAAAAGAGTTTCTTCATTCTTGAATTACCAGTGTATCGTTCGCCGAGATGGAAGAATATCGCTCATACCATGTGGAGCAAAGCAAGAATCTTCGTTACGGATGCCGGTAAAGTAATCATGGTAATCAGCTTGATCCTTTGGGCGCTTAGTTCATTTGGTCCGGGTAAAAGAATGGAAACGGTACGTTCGCATTATGAACAATTGAAATCGGTGCCGGGTATAGATAAGGCGGCTGCAGATAAAGTATATCACGCTGAGAAACTCGAGAATTCGTATGCAGGTATTTTGGGTAAAAAAATAGAACCTGCTATTACTCCACTAGGATATGATTGGAAAATTGGTATTGCATTGATCACTTCATTTGCAGCAAGAGAAGTATTTGTCGGCACCATGGCCACTTTATATAGTGTAGGTGATGAAAACAATAGTGATCCATTAAAAGAAAAAATGAGAAGTGCTGTCCGTTCGGACGGAACAAAAGTTTATACACTCGCTACCGGAGTCTCCTTAATGATCTTTTATCTATTTGCTATGCAATGCATGAGCACACTCGCCATCGTCAGAAGAGAAACCCGCAGTTGGAAATGGCCGGTCATACAGCTGATCTACATGACGGGTCTGGCGTATGTGATGAGTCTGATCGCTTATCAGTTGCTGAAGTAATGCAGTCTATCAGTCGGCAGTCGGCAGTCGACTTCCGATGCCAGTGAAAGAATTACAGGTATAGCGAATTGACTGCCGACTGATAGACTGCTAACCCGACTGAATCACTTTACGTTCATATAGTCCAGCACCAATTGACAAAACGCCTTGATACCCGTTTTCATTCCATCATCGGTAACAAAGAATGCGGCGGTATGGTGGGGGGCTGCGAGTTTGGGATCAGCCCCTTTAGGCATTCCTCCGAGATAGAAAAAGAAGGAAGGCGCTTTGGTACCATAGTAAGAAAAATCTTCTGAGCCAGTCACCCATTCTCTTTCTTTTACATTAGTAACTCCCGCTGCCGCTTCGAGTGAAGGAACCATTTTCTTAACTAACTCCGGCGTATTATAAGTGACCAACGTTTTATTATCTATCGATACATCTGCTGTGGCGCCACCGGCTTCAGCAATTTTTGTAGCGGTCCATTTTATTCTTTGATGAACATCTTCCTGCATTTTATTATCCATGGTACGAATAGTTCCATCCATAATACATTCTTCGGGAATGATATTACTTCTTACTCCACTATTGATTTTACCAACGGTGATCACGACCGGACCTTTTGTTAGATCAGACTGGCGGCTCACAATTGTCTGCAATGCCTCAATGATCTGTGCAGATATCTGGATCGGATCGATGCCTAACCAGGGTTGTGAACCATGACTACCCTTTCCTTTTACTTTTATATGAAACCAATCGGATGATGCCATGAATGCACCGGGCTTATATTCAATATGTCCTGCTTCAATAGCTGCTTCGATATGTAATCCGAATATGACATCTACTTTTGGATTTTCCATCACGCCTTCTTTTACCATTAATTCAGCGCCGCCTTCCTGACCTTCGGGTGGACCTTCCTCAGCAGGTTGGAAAATAAATTTTATCGTTCCTTTCAAATCATTTTTTACTCCGGCTAGTACTTCTGCTACACTCATTAACATGGCCACATGTGTATCATGTCCGCATGCATGCATAACGCCTACATCCTGCCCATTATATATTGCTCTTACTGTTGATGCATTCGGAAGATCTTTATTTTCCACGATTGGTAATGCATCCATATCTGCCCGAAGAGCAATGCATGGTCCGGGCTTTCCTCCTTTAAGAATTCCAACTACTCCGGTCTTAGCAACTCCTTCCTGTACTTCTATTCCTAATGATCGTAAATGATCGGCAACTATTTTCGCTGTTCTGAATTCCTGGTTACCTAATTCAGGATGTAAGTGAAAATCTTTTCTCCAGGCAATACATTTTGCTTCAATCTTATCAATAGCAGTCATTATTTTTTTATTGACCTGGGCAGTAAGATCGATTGACAATGCCAATAGCAGGAGTAGTGGGGTGATTTTTTTCATTCAAAAAATTTTATGAATTTACCATAAAATGGAGTTTAATATTCTAACTTCCGATATACAGTTTATCAGTTGGCAGTCTGCAGCCGGCAGTCAGCACTTGATAACCGTTAGTGTACTACAAAATACGAGATCTGACTGCCGGCTGTCAACTGCAGACTGAGCATTAACTTCGATCTTATACAATAACTGACATGTCGCTTCGCCACGCATCTTTTTTACGGTCTGTTTTTTTATATAGTCTGACTGCCTTTGGCGGACCACAGGCGCATATTGCTATGATGATGAAAACTTTTGTTCGTCAGCGGCATGACGTGACAGAAGATGAGTTGATGGAATATAATGCCTTCTGCCAATTACTTCCCGGCGCTTCGTCTACACAAACGGTTACGTTGATTGGTTATAAAAGAGGCGGTGTTGTACTGGCTGTGCTTACACTCATTGTTTGGATATTACCTGCCTGCACGCTAATGGGCGCTTTTTCTTTTGTAGTACAGTATGTTGACAAAAGGGCTTTGCACAGTGATATTTTCAAATTCATTCCACCAATGGCGGCCGGCTTCCTGGTATATGCCTGTATTACAGCTTTTCCTCATGCGGTGCGTAATACCATTACCTGGCTGATCATGATGATCAGTACGGGCCTTGTTTATTTCTTTTTTAAATCGCCGGTGATCTTTCCGCTTCTTATCGTATTGGGTGGTCTTACTACAAACCTGAGTCTGAAACGTATTCCGCAGGTAGAACAAAAACCAAAAAAGATCAAGTGGTGGAACTTCTGGATGTTCGGAATCATTTTCATTGTTGCGGGTATTGTCAGCGAACGTGCGCGGATTGATAAATGGCCAAATAGAAAAGTGATTAATCTTTTTGAAAATACTTACCGGATGGGAAGTCTGGTGTTTGGTGGCGGACAGGTATTAATGCCTATCATGTATGAGCAATTCAGTGTACGTCCCGAAGCAATCAAGTTAAAAGAAAATAAAGATGACTATGCAGATGTAGTGCAGGTTGATGAACAAGATATGTACACCGCTATGGGAATTGTGCGTGCAGTACCGGGACCTGTTTTTTCTATTGCATCATTTACCGGTGGTATGGCACTAAAAGATAAAGGAACAGAGATGCAGGTACTGGGTTGTTTGATTGGAAGTATTGCTATCTTTTTACCAAGTGCATTATTGGTACTTTTCTTTTTTCCGATATGGAACAATTTGAAAAAGTATGCAGCAGTCTATCGTTCATTGGAGGGAATCAATGCGGCAGTCATTGGAATAATGATTGGTTCTACTTTTTATATCATGAAAGATATTTCATTGCTGGAACCCAAAACGATCAGCGCCGTGAATGTGGCGATTATACTTAGTACAGTATTGCTGCTTCTCAAAACACGTATTCCCGCCCCTCTGCTTGTTATTACGTGTTTGCTATTGGGATACTTCTTCTAAAATTTATTTTTTATAATAATTTCCTTTCTCAATTTCTTCTCTTGCTTTATCAGGAACCAGATACCTGATCGATTTTCCTTCTTTAATAAATTGCCGGATTTGCGTAGCGGAGATTTGTAACAATGGAGCATCTAATACAGTGAGCTGTGCATTGATCTTATTATTGACTTCAAAACCGGGGCGCACATAAACATAGATGGAATAATTTTTTATGATCGCTTCATAGTTTTTCCATTTATCAAGGTTCTGAAAACTATCACTGCCCATGATGATGGAGAAAGTATGTTCAGGATATTTTTCCTGGAAATGCGCAAGTGTTACACTGGTATAAGATGGGCGGGGGAGAGAAAATTCTATATCGGAGATTTTTATGCGGGTATCATCCTCTGTTGCTTTCTGTAAAAGATGAAAGCGATCGTACTCATTTAATAATGTATGATTCTCTTTAAATGGATTTTGAGGGGAAACGACAAACCAGATTTTCTCAAGCGGGGTTTCATTGAGAATATGGTTGGCAATGATCAAATGGCCTGCATGAACAGGGTTGAACGAACCAAAGTATAGGCCAATTTTCATCTAAATAACTGATAATCAATTAATTAAATCGACTAAAATATGATCTGCTTCATCAAGGCGAAGGCTTAGCGTATAACCAGCCACTATTACCGATACCGGATCTCCAAGAGGGGCTATCTGTTCAACAGATATCTTTTCACCTGGCAGGCATCCCATCTCCATCAATTTCAAATGAATTTCCTGGTTATCAAATTCTTTGATGATCGCCTTTTGACCGGGTCTTAATTCTGAAAGTTTCTTCTTCATATCTTCAACTTACTGCAAAGCTAACATTGTATTGGGTGCTTTGTTTACGAATTATGAAAATCAATGCATTTGCAATACTATCCCTGCTTTATCCAATTCTATGGGCAAGGTATTATGGGACCTGTAAAATGCCTGATCACTTCCACTTTTGAAAAGTAAGTATCAATCTCTACTCCTTGTCATTCGGAAACTTGATTATTTTTACTCATCAAGCTCAAAATGAAATCAAATCTAAGGTCAGACATCCGCTTTTTTTATGAATCGAAGGTAAATCTCAGGGATCGGTCTGAGCTTAAGAGATTTATTGAGACCTTGTTCAAATCTGAAAAACGCTCCTTAAAAAGCCTGAATTATATCTTTTGTAGCGATAAAAGACTTCTTTCCATCAATAATCAATACCTCCAGCATAATTTCTATACTGATATTATCAGTTTTGGTCTTTCTGGTCAAGGCGAACCTACGGAAGCTGAAATATACATTTCAATAGATAGAGTAAAGGAAAATGCCAGTGATCATAAGGAAACCTTTACCCGGGAACTTCACAGGGTTATTTTTCATGGTGCCCTTCATCTCTGCGGTTATAGAGATAAGACGAAACGTGAAAAGAGCATTATGCGAGTAAAAGAAGATAGCTATTTAAATAAGTACTTCCGCGTTTAGTTTCACGTGGCACACTTTCCAAGATTTTCACGTGAAACACTCGCATAGCTCAATCTATAGGAATTTTTATGGAAATCCCTTATTTGATTGTTTCAGTCCGCTC
Source organism: Chitinophagaceae bacterium (assembly GCA_039932855.1). Lineage (GTDB taxonomy): Bacteria > Bacteroidota > Bacteroidia > Chitinophagales > Chitinophagaceae > JAJKIP01. Next base: position 9,126 of record JBDTPD010000010.1, read on the forward strand.
TCATTCTCCGCACTTTCCTCTTTCCTCTCACATTTAGGGCATACCTTTGCCGCCGATGTTTCCTGAATATGATATAATAGTAGTAGGTGCCGGGCATGCTGGTTGTGAAGCAGCTGCTTCTGCGGCAAATTTGGGTTCAAAAGTCTTGCTGGTGACCATGAATATGCAGACAATTGCCCAAATGAGTTGTAATCCGGCTATGGGTGGAATTGCTAAAGGCCAGATTGTCCGGGAAATAGATGCAATGGGTGGTTATTCAGGAATAGTCACGGATCTTTCTATGATCCAATTCAGAATGCTCAACCGTTCAAAAGGGCCAGCAATGTGGAGTCCCCGTGCACAAAGCGATCGAATGCTTTTTGCTGCAAAATGGAGGGAAATGCTGGAAATGACTCCTAATGTTGACTTTTACCAGGATATGGTGAAGGGTTTGGTCATAAAAGATGGAAAAGCATGCGGAGTAGTGACTGGTCTTGGGCATGAAATTAAATCAAAAGCAGTTGTCCTGACTAATGGAACTTTTTTGAATGGAATTATTCATATTGGAGAAAAAAACTTCGGCGGAGGAAGGGTAGCAGAAAAAGCGGCAACAGGAATTACAGAACAATTGGTGTCACTGGGCTTTGAAAGTGATCGCCTGAAAACCGGAACCCCTCCAAGAGTAGATGGAAGAAGTCTTGACTATTCAAAAATGGAAGAGCAACCAGGTGATGATGAAATAACTGGCTTCTCCTATACTGATACGATCAAACCAAAAAAACAGAGAAGCTGCTGGATCACTTATACTAATCAGCAGGTTCATGATATTTTAAAGACAGGCTTTGATAGAAGTCCAATGTTTGCAGGAAGAATAGATGGGGTCGGTCCGAGATACTGTCCAAGTATAGAAGATAAGATCAATCGCTTTGCAGAACGAGACAGGCACCAGCTTTTTATTGAACCGGAAGGCTGGGACACCGTAGAGATCTATGTTAACGGATTTTCAACATCACTTCCGGAAGACGTTCAATATAATGCGCTTCGAACGGTCCCTGGCTTTGAAAATGTCCGGATTTTCCGTCCGGGATATGCTATTGAGTACGATTATTTTCCTCCTACTCAATTAAAAAACACATTAGAAACAAAATTAATATCTTCACTCTTCTTTGCCGGCCAGATCAATGGTACCACCGGTTATGAAGAAGCAGCCTGCCAGGGATTAATGGCTGGAATAAACGCTCACCAAAAAATCAATGAACTCGACCCGGTTGTACTGAAAAGAAGTGAAGCGTATATAGGGGTCCTGATTGATGACCTTATTAATAAAGGAACACAGGAACCATATCGCATGTTTACCTCCCGCGCCGAATTCAGAACATTGCTGCGCCAGGATAATGCGGATCTGCGACTAACTCCCCTTAGCTATAAACTCGGCTTAGCATCTGCAGAAAGATTGGAAAAAGTGAAATCGAAAGAGAGTGCGGTGGCGGCAATAAAAACATTACTAAAGGAAATCGCCTTAGAACCCGAAGAGATCAATGGATATTTATTGTCACTGAACTCTTCTCCAATCAGTGAGAAACAGAAAGCTGAAAAGGTTTTACTCAGACCTGATGTAGAATTACCGGATATGATTCACCATGTAGAAAAACTTCAGGAACCATTTAAAGCATTCAGCACTGATTCAATCGAACAAGCTTCGATCCAGGTAAAGTATGATGTCTATATAGAAAAGGAGAAAGAATTGGTGCTTCGTATGAGTCAGCTTGAAAACCTGGAAATACCAGAATCATTTGACTTCCGGAAAATACAGGCATTGGGAAACGAGGCAAGGGAAAAACTGATCCGCATTAAACCAAGAACACTTGGACAGGCAAGTCGCATTTCTGGGATCAATCCAAGTGATGTGCAGATATTGATGGTGTATATGGGAAGGTAAGTCAGTCCACAGTCTGACAGTCGGCAGTCACCACCCTAAAATTTAGAATTCTCTTTAATTTTTTGGCTTTGTATTATCTTGTGTTTACCACGTATAATCTTTGCTCGCGGCTATTGACTGAATTGCTGAGAACTCCGGTAATCTGACCACGGCATCCACGCGAACCACATTTACATTCGAATGGTTCCATATTCTCATCGAGAAATTGAGAATAGTCGAGCGTGAGTTCTTCATTCATATTTATATCAGTCAGCGCTATTACGTTTAAACCCTCTAATCCTGTGTTTGCATCACAACTATGATTTTGTGGCGCCCACTCTGTAGGATTCTCATCCCACAACACAAATACTTCATCACTGATCGCATATGCATATCTTCTGAAATTGAGTTTTTGTTCCTCGTTCCAGTTTGATTGCACATAACGTTTGGTGACGATACGTTGTGCCCTTTCCTCTCCTGTAAAAATCACTTCGCCTTCTTTGATATCTCTTGCGGCATAAATACCGAAGCCAGCAATAGAGTTTCCTTTCATTACATAGGATTTCTTTTTGCGTTGATGACGCGCGATCCCTTCTGCAATGATTTGTTTTAAAAATCCATCCTGTGCGGCTGAATCATATTTCAATATAAAATCAGCAGACCCTTCATACCCATCTGTATAAAATACAGAGCAGGTAAAATTGATCTCGAGGAAATAAATTTCATTTTTAGCATTCACACGGAAATCAAGACGCCCATATCCAACACCATTGAACCCGGTAAATATTTTCTCTGCTGCAGCTCTCAATTCTTTTTCAAGAACCGGATCTGTACAGGGGAAATTACAATCAGGATGAAGCTCGGATGTTTTTAAAGAATAAGTCTTAAATGATTTTCCTTCAGGAAATACATATTCAACTGGTTTGAAGACAGTGCAGGTCTTTCCATCAGGATTTGCTGCTACCAATACGGTAAACTCTCTTCCTTCAATATATTCTTCGACCAGCAATGGGCCATATTCATTAAATATCTCCACTACTTTCTTCAACAGATCTTTCTTATTCTTTAAAACGGATTTTTCATCGATACCCAGGCTATCGCCAGCTTTTGCTGGTTTGATAAACATAGGATAGGATAAATATTCTCTGACCCTATCGATATCACCGGGTTGATTGATGATAAAATATCCAGGCGTCTTTACTCCTTCACAATAAGCTACATATTTCATTAGCTCCTTGGTAGGATCATACAATTTCGCGGAAGGTCCCGTGTATGGAAGATCCAACAGATCCAGACTATGAATGACATCAATGGATGGAACTTCCCATTCAAGATATCCTTCGCAAAGGTTAACGAAGACGTCATAGTCTTTTTTCTTCAACTCCTTTAACTGACGATAAGTAGTTAGCTTGTTGAGGTATACGTGGTCAACATCCCAGCCTGGTAATAAAGCTGAAAGATTACGGGGAGGATCATAGTTTTTATAATCCACACCTGTGGTAGAATAATCTGGTTGTAATACACAAACCTTCATGCGTAAAAATTATAGAGTTAAGCCTCTCCGTGCAAACGCATCATTTATGATCTTCATCACAAGACCAGAAAATGTTTTATCTGAATAACGGAGTATAGCACCAATAGAAGTATGATCTTCATCTTCACTGAGGCCGCATTGGGCATTGACCTCAAGTACATATAATTTACCGGTAGTCTTATCCATTCTGAAATCGAGCCTTCCATATCCCATTCCACCAACTGCCATATACGCATCAAGACTCAGCTTTTCCAATTTGGGTACAAGGGAAGCATCCGGCTGGTAATAATTATAAAAGTTATCATTGCCTGGCATTGGCTTTTCATCTTCATAAATTTCCCAAAGCCTGTCGAATGATAAAAACTTTTCTTCTTCCGGTAATGATTCATGAAAAATCCGCTCAACTGGCGGATAGACATAACAATTATCAGGATCGGTAGATGATCCTACGATAAATGAAGTGTATTCTGATCCTGTAATAAATTGTTCCACAAAAAGACCATCGGCCAGCAGGTTCCATCCACGATATCCTTTGTTGAGTTCAGTAACCCGCGCCATTAATTCTTTATCTGTATAGACTACATTCTTTACTGATACGCCCATGCTACCACCGGAAACAGCCGGCTTAATAATAAGCGGCGCACCGAGGCGTTTGCAAATTCCTTTGATAGATTCTTCACTTCCGTCGACGATCTCCCATTTGGCAGTAGCCACCCCGGCTTCATCAAAAGCCTTCTTCATCGGGATCTTCGAAGTAGTGATATTATAATAATGATCGCTTGATCCTGTATAAATCAGCTTATGTTTTTCCAATTCATGGATGACTGAAACACCGGGAGTGCCGTTGATCTCATCGCCATCACAAAGATTAAGTACTAAAGGGATCTTGCGACCGGACTTCTTTTTAATTCCAGCCACTATCTCTGCGTAGTTATTAATGGTAACAGGCTGCCATATCCAATCCGCTTTCAATTCTTCGAATGCAGCAGTATATTCCCGTAGACTCTGAGAGAAGTCGTAATAGTATTGGAGGTTGGGGTCTTCGGTCTGCAGATAGGGATACAATACCCATACCTTTAATTTTCCGAGGGGGTTGATGGATGGACGGGTGACCCGTTTCTTAAGCCCTTTTTTCTTTACTTGACCGATCATTCAGTTGTTGTTGTATAAAACGGGTAAGCGTATAGCCCTTTATGATCTCCGGCTTGATATGCGCTGCACCTCTAATTTCTCCAAGGCAATTGCTGCACCCGCAATGACATTTGAACGGCTGCGACATGTCCCATTCTGTAGAAGGATAAAAGAATGTCATCTCATCTCCTTCAGAGATTGGCTTAAGTGCAATCACTTTCATAGTGTATGTATCAAAGAATACATTAGGATCACAGCTATGATTGATGTATTGCAGATGCTCTGGCTGAAGCATGATGTGTTTGTCGATACCAACCTGTACTGTAAGATACGTTGGATGTGAAAGTACATCACCGGCAGAAAATTCGGCAACTACATGGCCCGGTTCGTACGTTCGCTGGGCAAAAAATGCTTTTTGATCGTTATCTACATTCTGCCGAACTACGGCAAATACATGATCGCTGACAAGGCGATACGATGGGTTAGTGGCGGTAATCATAATTGAATTGATATGAAAAGATAGATATAAACTTTAATGTAGCAAATCATATAAATACAAATGTGAATAATTTTTTTTTTAGCGTAACGACATTGATCAATAAAATTTCATTTTCATAAGAGAAATCGTCATTTCACTTAATCATATCATTCCATCATTATTAACATTGTTAGTTCAATTTGTACCAATAACCGTTATTGATCGGTTAATTCTATCAATATTTATCTACTCTTCATCATTCAATGAGACGATAGAATCATTGAAAATTCCTTCATTGAGACCTTATAATTTATGATTGCTGACTTTCTTTACCCTGGAATGAGTGCCATGCAAGCACCATTCTTATTTCCCCATAGCTAATGTTATCGCCAAGTCGTTCCTTAACGGGAGTAATAGATGTTTCCCCATATTCTTTCAATGCGGGTTCTATTAACGAAAGCTTTTCGGGACTCATCACTTCTTCTATATGAAGATCCCCTTCCTTTATGAAATGAATGAGGTGTCCCTCGATAGTTCCAATAGTGAATCCTCTTGTTTTAGCAATATCCACAATAGAGCTCCCTTCCTTAAACAGATTAAATGATACTGTCTTAGTATCTACCTTTTCAGGAGCTGGTTCTTTTATCTTCGCGGCCTTCTCAGGTTTTTCTTTCTTCTCCTTCTTTTCCTTTTTTTCTTTCTTCGATGAGGTTTCCTTTTCAGCAATACGGGAAGAAAGACCATTCTCCTCCGAATATTGAGTAATGATCTCCAGGAATTGCTGCCCATACTTCTCCACCTTCACACGACCAAAACCTGTGATCTGTTCCAATTCATCTTCTGTCTGGGGAAGATAAGTGACCATTTCATCAATTGTCTTACTGGAAGCAATCAGGTAGATCGGCATATCCTTCTTGGAACAGATCGCATCGCGAAGCTTTCTAAGTTTATCATATAATGCAGGATGCTCACCCTGGCTTCTTCTTGGAGCAGTGCCGGCATAAGCATTAATACTGAAAGGAGGCAACACAAAATTCCTTTTCTTTTCATGCCAGCTCTCTGCATCAAACTTCAGATCGATCCCCTTCAGCAGGTATAATTTGAGTGCTAATTCAGCAAATACTTCTTTGCTGCTATCATTAAATTCTTTAGCATGCTGTCGGCTATCAGTTACCACCGGGGACTTGTACAGCATATCAAGTACCACCTGAAGTTCTTTTATAAAGTGATTGGCTCCATCTCTCACTTTTGTTTGCATCAATGAGTTTTCTTCCAATGAAATTGGCTGTTGTCCCTGTGAACGTAGCCAATTATGAAACTTAACGCCTGTTAGCTGTATTGTTTTGAGTTTTTCAAAAAGATCCGTTGCCCATGAAACTGCATCATTAAAAGATGATTCATGTTTTTGAACATACTCTTTCAATTCTCTTGCTTCCTGTACAGAAGCGGAAAAATCAAATGTATGGATGAGGATATCTAACTGGTAATTCTTTCTCGCAATAGCCAACTCATCTTCCAACGCATCGGGAAGGATACAATTTTGTGAAAATTCGATAATGCGGCTATCGCTATGCAGACTCGATGCTCTTATCCTGCTTTGAAGGATCATTCCCTCCAGATTAGTACAGCGGCTAAGTGCTACATATACCTGACCGGCAGCAAAAGCATCTCCTGCATCGATAATTGCTTTTTCAAAGGTCAATCCCTGGCTTTTATGAATAGTAATGGCCCAGGCAAGGCGAAGCGGGAACTGTGTAAATGACCCGAGCTCTTCTTCTTCCATACCACGGCTCGACTTATTGACCGTGTATTTAATATTCTTCCATGTTTCTCTTGTAACTTCTATTTCCTGGTCATCATCGCGGGTCTGGATAATGATCTTTTCATTTTCGAGTCTTTTAACGGTTCCTATTTTACCATTGAAAAAACGTTTTGCTTTATCACTATCATTTTTAAGGAACATAACCTGTGCGCCGGGCTTCAGGTACATAATCTCATCGGCCGGGTATGCATTCTCCGGAAAATCATCTTTAATTTCGGCTTTATAAGGAGTTGCAGTTTCATCGAGGTTATTCAATTCCCGCAAGTTGATCTCCCTTGCTTTCTCATTATGTGTAGTAAGAACGATATATCCATCCTGTTTTGATCTCCGGAATGTCGGTTGAAAACGACCTTCCAGGACATTCATCCCATCTTCATCCATTTCATTATTGCGAACCTGGTTCAATACACGGATAAATTGCTCCTCACTCTGCCGGTATATCTTGGTAAATTCTATATAGACAGGAGGTTCTTCACGGATGACATCACTATTAAAAAAATAAGGGCCACTGTAATGCTCCGATAATAATCTCCACTCCTGATCCTTTATAACGGGAGGCAACTGAAACATATCTCCGATAAATAATACCTGTACACCGCCAAAGCGTTCGAGGTGTTTATTGCGCACATGTCTTAATATGGTATCTATTGCATCCATCGTATCGCATCGGACCATACTCACTTCGTCGATGATCAATAGTTCCAGCTGTTGCAATACTTTAAGTCTTTCTTTATTAAGACGTAATCTGCTAAGCAGACCCTGACGATCTATTGTTTCTTCGCTATTGGAAAATTTCTTTGATTCGGGAAGAAAGGGAGCAAAAGAAAGTTGAAAGAATGAGTGAATCGTTACTCCGCCCGCATTGATCGCTGCTACACCTGTTGGGGCAACAACCGCCATTTGCTTTGGACTATTTTCCCTGATATATCTTAGAAAAGTCGTTTTACCGGTACCTGCTTTTCCGGTTAGGAAAATATTACGCGAACTCTTATTCACAAGATCCAGCGCCAGTTGAAACATTTTATTATCGAGGTCGTACGTCATAATTCTTTTGCTAAACTAAATCTAAAAGTAACATCAGCTTGAATTGCTGTTTTAAAATATTTCAAATTTTATTAAGCCACGTTTGCTCCCAATATTAATAATTCATTTACTACTATTTCCGTTATGTATCTTCTGCTCCCTGTTTTATCATAATAATTCCGGTTGACCAGCTTTCCTTCAACAACTATCTGCCGGCCAATGTTCAGGTATCGCTGTACGAGATCGGCCAGTTTTCCCCAGGCTACCAGCGTATGCCACTGCGTTTCGGTTACCTTTTCTCCTTTATTATTATAGTAGGTCTCATTGGTGGCTATACTGAACCTGACCCACTTCCTGCCATCGTCAGTATAATACACTTCCGGTGTATTCCCAAGGTTACCGATCAATTGCACCTTATTCTTTAACGCATACATAGTCCTGATTTTAAAAAAGCCATTCTTTTCTTTTATGATCGCCAGCATACAAAGATGCATTGTTGCGTGAAGAATACAGGATTTTAAACGTTTAAAAACGGCTGTTGCCGTTTATAAACGTTTGCAAATCTGAAAATCAATTTTACCTTTTGTTATAATTTGTTCAGCAAATGCCGGAAGTGAAAAAGTGTTTGATGTGCGGAAGGTCCGTGAAAGGAAGATCAGATAAAAAATTCTGCTCCGGTCCCTGTCGCAGTAGCTATAACAATCAACTCCGCTCAGATAGTCATTCCTATATCCGCAACCTGAATGACCAATTGAAAGAGAATCATCGCATTCTTGAAAAAATCTACACGGGGTTTCAAAAAGCAACTACTGTCAGCAAGGAACTCATGCTGCGACTCGATTTTCATTTTAAATATCATACCCATACTTACACCACGCGTAAAGGCGCTGTCTATTATTTCTGTTACGATTATGGATACCTGCCGCTGGATACAGGTGGCTATCTGATAGTAAAAGAAAGAAAAGGCGATTCCGCATTATTTCATCCTACTATAAATAACAGCATTGACAAAAAGGTATTTAAAGAAAAAATGCCGGAACGGATCAAATTATGATCCACTCCGGCATTAATAAACTGCAATTATTATTACCTACTGCCCTGACTGATTTCCCTGGTACAATAGTTTTCCTTGTTGCATAAGATTTCCTTCCTGGACCGATACTACAAACATGCCCGGTTTCCATGCCGGCATATTTTCCATCGTAAGAATGTTTTGTCCTTTGCCAACACTTCTATTGCTGGTGCTGATCAATCGTCCATTGATATCGCTGATACGAATAGTAACTATTCCGGCATTTGCAGCATTATAGCGGATAGAGAATTTTCCAACAACCGGGTTCGGATAAATAAGTAATCCCTGGCCCTGTTGTGCTGAAACTACTTTCACCATCGCAGAATAACGAGCTGTCATTGCCTTATCAATCATTTTCAGTCGATAATAGTTGACTCCTTGCTGGAAGCTGTTATCATTGAATCGATATTCACTCAATCCTTTCCTGTTTCTTGACAACTGATTATTGATGGTAAAGAAATTGCGACCATCTGAACTGACTTCTACTTCATAATTTTTCAGCGGCTCTTCAGATTCAGTCGCCCATTTCACTACATTCTCCCCATCAAGTTGAGTTACATTAAATTCTTTAAGAACCAATGCTGCACCGCAATCAGGGAAGATCTTGGAAGAATCAGACGTAGACAATCCTGCAGCATCTGTTACTTTCAGTTTCAGCATCCAGTAGTATTCTTCACCGTTACACCCAATTCTTGAAATAGATACAGTAGAACTTCTCGTTGTATCGACCGGGCTTTGGT
>JBDTPD010000011.1:0-18723 GCA_039932855.1 Chitinophagaceae bacterium
GAATTGGAGACTGCACTTTCAAATATGAATGATGAGTACCAGTTCAGCTGGAACTGGATCGGTGGTACGGTCAGTATGCGACTGAACAAATTCTACAATTTATATAATAATAGCACGTCGATGAATCTCATTAATAAAATACGGACAGCCAATTTTATGGAATTCCAGAAAGGCAAGCGAAACATGTTTTTCCAATATCAGCTGGGCGGAGTAAAATCAACTGCTGTCAACAGATCATTTAACTATTAAGTCAAACCAATATGAAAAGGTTTATTATAAGTTGTTTTTTAACCGGTGCTTTCTTTGTTGTTTTTGCGCAGCAAAAAAATAATGCGCCAGTTAAACCAACCCTTCATTCTTCAATCAAGGTAAAGGCAAAGTCCTATAATGATTCAATTATTATACGCTGGGCACCTGCCGATGCATGGGCATGGGTGTTGCTGAATAGTACGGGATATACAATAGAACGTACAGACTTCAGCAATCCTGCCCAGCCAAAGAAAGAGATCCTCGGTACAGTTAAAGCGTATACGCTGGAAAAATTGAAAACCAGTTTTGGTCGTGATGATAAGTATGCAGCAATAGCCGCGCAGGCATTGTATGGAAAAAATTTCAATACCGGTATCCGGCAGGGAAACCTGGCGTATGCAGATCAGGCGGCGGTATTAAAAGATCGTCACGCCTTTGCGTTGCAGGCAGCTGACTATGATGCGCGGGTAGCAGGAGCATTGGGATTAAAATGGGTAGATAAGAATGTAAGCAGTCAGAAATTTTATTCTTACCGGATTTATCCTGCTGGTAAAACACAGGGCATTATTGATACAGGAAGTGTATTTATCCAAAATAAAAATGTAGTAGCATCTGTAGCGCCGGAGATCAATGATGCAATAGGACTTGATAGGGTAGTGGAACTTCATTGGAGCCGTTTCCAGGAGGAACAGTACAGCGGATTTATTATTGAGAAAAGTGCGGATGGCAAAAATTTTATCCCCATAAACACCATTCCTTATTTTTCCTCATTGCCTGATAGTAGTACTATCGGAAAAGATACAGTGGTGCACGAAATGGTTGATATGCTCAGGCTCAATCATATCCTGATGGATAGTGTAAAAGCAAATTATACTAACTATTACTATCGTATCAAAGGCATTAATGCTTTTGCAGAATGGAGCGGTTATTCAAAACCAGTAATGGTGATGACAAGAGATATGAAACCGCCATCCACAGCAAGTGTAGGAAAGCCTGAGTATTTAAATAAGAGAAGCATTAAGATACAATGGGTGAAAGATGTAAATGAACCGGATTTCAAAGGCTTCACCGTATCACGTGCTACAAACGTGCAGGGTCCGTATGAATTGATCACAAAAAATATATTGGATAAAAAGATAAATAGTTTTGTTGATGAAAATGCGATAGAACACGAAGAGAATTTTTATATCGTCTCGTCTATTGATACTGCTGGCAACCAGGCGCCCTCGTATCCTGTTATGGGATTGATTGCTGATAATACGCCACCAGCTACACCAACCGGTCTGAAAGGTACGATTGACAAAAGAGGCTATGTACATCTTAGCTGGAACGCAAATAAGGAAGATGATATGAAGGGATACAAGGTTTATTTTACCAATAATGAAAACCAGACGGTCAGCCAGGTCACACTTGAGCCGGTAGCAGATACGGTATATACTGATACGATCACGTTGAAGACGTTGACAAAAAATATTTATTATCGGATCGTCGCCGTTGACATGAATAATAACCACTCTGATTATTCACCTGTTGCCAAACTTCGCAAGCCAGATGTAGTACCACCGATGCCTCCTGTTGCTGGTAATGTGGACCTGACAGCCAAAGGAGTCAGTATTCAATGGATGCAAAGTGGCAGTGAAGATGCTGTTGGCTATATCATTTTTCGCAGTGAAAAAGAGAATGAATACAAACCGGTGGCGCGTGTAAGACATCAATCAGGTCTTTCTTCTTTTTTATTCACCGACACTACGGTTAAGGCGCTTGTTAGTTATAAATACACAGCAGAGGCAATTGATGAAGATAGTCTTCATTCGGCACGTTGTAATCCTATTCCGGTCACCATCCGTACACTGCCTGATCAGCCGGCTATTAGCGGGTTAGCTATTGCGTATGACAATAAAACAAAGAAGGTGAAGCTGAACTGGCAATACAAACAAACCGGCAATTACTTTTTTGTGATCTATCGCGCTGCTGGAAATGATCCATTAGGTAAGTATAGTTCAACGGGAAGTGATCAATCGGAATGGGTTGAATACCTGAATGCTGAAACTGGAACGATCAAATATGCGGTGCAGGCAGTTTTCAGAGATGCTCATGGAAATACCAGGTTAAGTGAACCTGTCAGTATTATGGTGAATAGTAGTCGGTAATATTTCTTACATTAGAAAACTAATAAAAGTACGAGGTACGAAATACGAAGTACGAGAATTCTGTAAATGGAAATTGCTTCACTTGTAGTACACCCGTACTTCGTATTTCGTACCTCGTACTTGAATTGCTTTTTCTAATTAAATCATTGTTTATGTCTCTCCATGTAGGTTTTTATAAAAAGAAAAAAAGATTCAGCCTGTATATGGTTTGTATCTTTTTGTGTATTGGCTTGTCTGCTGTTGGACAACAGGCATCAAATTTTCCGGCTGAATACAATGCATTGAAAGATGATAAGCAAAAAGTAATGTTCCTGAAGAAGGTGATTGATGATTCTATCAATGAGGGACAACTGGCATCGGTGCGTGAGTGGTCAAAAGAAGGGATACGCTATATTGACAAATTGGGAATGGACACTTTGCGCGGTGTTTTCTTTTTTTATATTGCTAAATCATATACTTACTATTATAATAATTTCGATACAGCCATCGTTTATTATAAAAAGGTATTGCCTTACTATGCTACTGATACCACAAGTAAATACTATGTGCTCAGTATCCGTGAGATCATGGAGAATTTTTCTTCCATGGGTAATAAAGATTCTACTTTCAGGTATGTAGAAAGGATAGAAGCTATCATGGACAGCTATGCTGATACATCGACCAGGAAGATTGCATTAGCGCAGAATATTGCTACGGTATATAGTGATTTTTCCATGTTCAAAACGGCATTGAAGTATTACCAGTTTTCGATAGATGGAAATCTGAAGCGGAAAAATTATCGCGGATTAGGAATGGCGCTGGCCAATGTTGCGTTAGTCTATAATGAGTTAGGGGATGATGTAAAAGCTATTCAATATTCAAAAGAAGCAGCACGATATCTTGCCGACAATAAGCGACCATTGGCAACAACGCTGTCAAATATCAGTGACTTTTATTTCAATATTTCACAATTCGATTCTGCCCGTATTTATCTCGACCAATCAAATGCTATTGTCAATGAATTGGACCTGGCCGATAGCAGATGGGTAAATGCAAATTCACTCGCTGCCATTTATATTCATGATAAAAAATATGAACAGGCAAGAGAAATATTAAACAAAACACTGGCCTATTTTTCTTCCCGGTCAGATCAAAATTCACAGTTGAAAACGCTGCTCCATTTTGGCGAATTGGATTCATCTGTTCACAACTATGCAAGCGCCCGGAAATACCTCGAGCAGGCGCTCGATATCAGTAGAAAAACTCAGTACCAGGTCTTTGAAGCTATTGCCCTGCAAAATCTTACTAAAGTAGCAAAAGCCATGGGTGATTATAAATCTGCCCTTGCCTACCATGAAGATTATATGACGACGAAGGATTCATTGAATAATGAAAAAACAAGAACCGAACTGGCTGAACTGGAGATCAGCTACCATACCTCGCAAAAAGAGCAGCAGATCGAATTACTAAAGAAAGAAAATGACATTAAATCACTTCAACTCCAGAATAACCGTAGATCTATTTTATTTTTCATCATTGCATTTAGTTTGTTGTTGGTTATTGCCGGTATTATTTTTTACCAAAGAAATCTGCGGCATAGGCTACTGATGCAGAAAGTGAAAGCAGAGCTGGAAACAAAAGTGCTGAGATCCCAAATGAACCCGCACTTTATTTTTAATACACTTAATAGCATAGAAAATTTTATGATGCAGAATGAAAAAAGACAGGCGAGTGATTACCTGAATAAATTTTCTATGCTGATCAGGAATATTCTTGACAGCAGCCGGGAAGAAATGGTATCGGTGTCAAAAGATGTGGAATCGCTGCAATTGTATGTTGACCTCGAACAATTACGATTCAATAATAAATTTTCTTATAAAACTTATATCGATCCTGAATTAGTCAATGGTGATTACCAGGTACCGTCCTTATTGGTACAACCATATGTAGAGAACGCCATTCTTCATGGTTTAGCACATAGTAAGAAGGATGGTCTTGCGCTGACAGTGACAGCTTCATTGGAAGATGGGTATATTAAATACGTGATGCAGGACAACGGTATTGGCAGAAAGAAATCGGAAGAATATAAACAATATAACAGGCCCCGGCATAAAAGTGTCGGATTACAGATAACTGAGGATCGGATCACTATGTTTAATCAATCAAGAGGTACCATCGATCAACACCCGGTGATTACCGATCTTTGGGATGAACAGGGTAATGCCGCCGGTACAAAAGTGGAGATAAAGATCAAAGCCGCATAATATGGAACCATTAAAAGCAATATTAGTTGATGACGAACTGAGTAGTTTGCAAAATCTGCAACGGAAGCTGGAAGAGTTTTGCCCGGATGTAAATATTTTAGCGGTTGCTCAACAACCTGAAGAAGCTTTGTTGCTGATCCGTCATCATAAACCGGATGTAATTTTTCTCGATATAGAAATGCCACGCATGAATGGATTTCGTATGCTCGATGAATTAGGAGAATATGATTTCGATATTATTTTTACTACGGCCTATAATCATTATGCCGTTGATGCTATCCGGATCAGCGCCTTCGATTATTTAACAAAACCAATCGGTATCAAAGATCTTCAGAACGCCGTGAGTCGTTTATTAAAAGATCGCCAGGTTTCTACCAAAGAAAAAATAGAAGTACTCCGGCAATCATTGACAGAAAGTAAGACACAGGAAGATAAGATCGCGATACCTACAGCAGATGGGTTGGAATTTTTACAAATAAAAACCATCGTTCACATTGAATCCAGTTCCAATTACTCCAAGATCTTTTTAAATAATGGCAAGACCATTCTTGTTACGCGTCTGCTAAAGGATTTTGAAGACATGCTTTCGTCCTATCGTTTTTACCGCGTACACAATTCACACCTCATCAATCTTAATTACATTCAAAAGTATATCCGCGGCGATGGTGGCCAGGTGGTCATGCAAACAGGAGAGACAATTGATGTGGCCAGGAGAAAGAAAGATGAATTCCTGAGTTTGATCAGCTAAGGTAAAGTTGGCAGTCTGTCAGTCGGCAGTCGGCAGTCAATGCACGATACCTTGGATAAATATTATAGTTTCGGAGATTGACTGCCGACTGATAGACTGCTTTCTTTACTGGAACTTCGTTAACAAAGTCGTTCCGCCTTTTGACGATTCTGTCTTCACCGGTCCAAAGCCAGGGGCAAACCATTCGGTGACATCAGATCTGATAGGAATACCGATACCCATCATCGTGATCTTGACAACGGAGTGATAAGTGATCTTAAAACATTCCCATGTGCCGGCCGGTGTGGTCACGGTTTCTTTTTCACCAACCTTGCGTTCGGTAATATCTATATCAACAACAGATTTCATTCCATTATTTTGATCGATGTTCAAATGAAGTTTGCCGTCAGGAAGTACATCGCCGGTCTTCATGATAGCGGGATAGCTGAGATAAGAATCGGAGGCGCTTGCATCCGCTTTGATCTGTCCGGCTTGTTCGGATGACATGAACATTTTCAAATCGATCAGTAACTCGCCACCGTTGCACTTGATATTATTGGTGGCTTTGGCAATCGATTTTCCTTTCTTGTCAAATACTTCTGACTGAATTGTTCCGGAAGTGGTGCTACCGGATTTTTTTACATCGGATACTTTGTAAATGCTTTTTCCGCTTTCATCTCCTTTCTTGTTATAAAAGGTGAGTTCGATGGTCTTCCCATCGCGGAAATAGTAAAAATCACATACCTGGGAGAAGGCAAGGCTTCCTGCCAGGCAAAGACATGCTGTTAGAAGAATAGATTTCATGATTGTTGGTTTTGTGGATGGCCGTCCTCTGCAAGAACAGTACCAAGGAGGAGGTTGAAAGCGTTACATAATAAGATTATGCTTAAGGTTGTTGAAGGTTGAAAGGTTGAAGGGCTGAAGGAAGTGTCCGATTAGAGAGGATAGTTCAATAGTAGTACGCTTCCGTTCAACTTTTCAACCCATTTTAGGAAAGCGACCTTAATAGTAATGCTTTCAACCTTCAACTCTCCCCGCAGCCTGTCTCTGCTTAGGAAACTCCGTCCAATTTATAGAACATCCTTCTTTTAAGGTAGCGATAATTCATTGTCTTCCAATGATCCCGCTTTTGGCACAAGTATGGAGAATCAGTGCCAAATGATTAGTATGACCCACTCGTCCGCCCTGAAGGTATTTCTTGTTGATGATGATCTGTTTTGTTTAAAGATGTATGAATTACATCTTGGTGTACTTGGTTATAAGGATATCAGAATATACCAGGCCGAATCAGCTTGCCTCAATGACCTTTCATTACAGCCAGATGTGATTTTTTTAAATGAATGTATGGACATGTTCAATGGTCCGGGTCTGTTGAAAAAGATCAAGCAGTTCAATCCTGATATCTATGTTGTTTTTATTTGTGCCCCGGAAAAAGTTGAGCACACCACAAAGATGTTACAGTATGGGGCATTCGATTACATTGTGAAGGGTGATGATGATCTCGACGCCATGAAAGCGATATTAAGTAAGATAAAGTCAATAAAAGAATTACTTGGTAATAGTGAAACTACGTTCACAAGGAATATCTTCTGATTCCTTAGTCTATTATAACTTCTTTGTACTATTATATAATTAAAGGATTGTATGTCGTAATTGTAGTCCCATAGTAATTCTGTATGTGAAAACACTTATGACCTGATCAGTAATAAATGTATCCGGTGACAATGAGGTATGAATGAATCGGTGAAAAGTTTATAAGAGATACATATTCTGCATGATGTACTTAAATAAGAGTGTATCGATAATACTTAGTTAGTGTTACAAATCCAATAGAACAAGCTCTTTTTGAAAAGACTTTATATTAATATTTTTTCATTATAATTATAAGTATTACCTTTTATTTGATTTCGTTGCAAACACTCCTTTATTAATTTATTGGCTCCTGATTATTTGCTGGTTACATTATTTATTAATTGAACCATGAACTGCAGGTCGATGCTGCAGGTAAACAGCTCTTTGCTGTTATTCGCCATTCACCTTCTTCATGTTTCGAAACCTTGTAGTATGGAAAAAATGAACGTTCTTATCGTCGATGATCAAGCCCTTATCAGGGACACCTGGGCCAACTTTTTAAGACAGGACACTCGCTTTGGTAATGTAGAAGCTACCGGTGATGGTATAGAAGCCATCAACGTCTTACGGGATAAAAAACCGGACCTTCTATTGCTCGACATTAACATGGGCCCCCTAGATGGATTTGAAGTCCTTCAAAACAGCAAGAAACATTCTCCCGGTACCAAAGTCATCATTGTGTCATTGTATTCGCAAGTCAACTATGTGAAGAAGATGATGAAGTTTGGCGCGAGTGGGTATGTTACTAAAAATTCTCACGTAGATGAATTTGTAAAAGCCATTGATGAAGTAATGAGCGGCAAAACGTATATCTGCCAGGAAATAAAAGATATACTTGCTCACCAGACAATGAATGGCGATAACCCAGGTAATAAAGTCAATCAGCTTACCACCCGGGAAATAGAGATCATAAAATATTTGAAAGAAGGCCTTTCTTCTAAAGCTATAGGTGAAAAACTATTCATTACTCCAAAGACGGTGGAAGTGCACCGATATAAAATCCTCAAAAAGCTTGGCCTGAGAAATTCTGTTGCCCTGGTTGAATATTTAAATAAGTACGGTATATAACATGGACAAGTGTTTTGTTCCCGTTAACTAATGCCAACGTTTCCGGGATAAAGGCTTGTTGTATAGTTATGGATCCAGTCACTTATAAACGGCTTTAAAATGCGTATTCTCATAGCTGACGATCATGCTATTGCCAGACGGGGTTTAAAAGAAATATTGCTGGAAGGATTTCCTTCGGCAGAAGTAGAAACAGTAAATAACGCAGAGGAATTAATAGCGCGGATCATCAAAGAATCATGGGATGTTGTGATTTCCGATATTAATATGCCGGGAAGAAGTGGTCTTGATGCACTTCACCAGATCAATAAAGAATTTCCCAAACTGCCTGTACTTGTTTTAAGCTTTCATCCCGAAGAAGATTATGCCGTCAGAGTCATTAGGGCCGGCGCAGCTGGTTACCTGAATAAAGATGCTGCTATTGAATCAGAATTGATCAATGCAGTTAATCAGGTCGTACGCGGACGTAAATATATTACCCCTTCGATTGCAGAAAGACTGGTGCAGGAACTGAGCCAGGATAAACAAAAGCAGTTACATGAAATTCTTTCTGACAGGGAATTTGATGTATTTAAATTATTGGCGCAGGGAAAAACAACCGGAGAGATAGCGGAAAAATTATCATTAAGTGTCAACACCATCGGTACATTTCGTTCACGCATACTTGCTAAGATGAGTATGCGTACCAATGCGGATATGACAGCGTATGCGATTCATCATCATCTCATCTAAATGTATTCACAGAAGTGTCTTTATATTTCAGTTATGAATTTTCACGCTTTAGTTGATCATGAAGTTCAATATTCCTTCAGAATTGAACGGTTATATTTTAAAGAAAAGAAGTTTAATAAATCATTTAAGGGTAATTGCGTAATGGATCATTTTACATAATAACTATTGTGTATGACAGGAAAGAGACTTATTCAGTTATTTTTTAGAAGAGGCAATCTTTTTTCCTTTGCAATTCGTAGGAAAGGATATCGGATCTGATAATACATTGGACTTAATTACTTTCTTTACATTAAACTTCTTCAAGAGAAGTGATTCAGATCAATAAGATTGGTGAATTTATTTTTTTGATTTTTATTTTCGTACCATCGCAGATATTGTGAGCAGGATTTTTGCATTGAATTCTTTACCCTTCGGAAATTAGAGATTTATTATAAACCTTATAGTATGAAACGAGTTGTGAAACCGGCCGGATATACTATGCCCACGAAACAGCGCATAATGATTCATGGTAAAACCTTTGCTGTGGGAAACCTTGAATCTTATATTAAGCGGAACGAAGTAAACGAGTTTAGCGTAAAAGAAAAGAATGGTCACGCTGTAATGACTACTATACCCGACATGATCATCAGAGCGGATAATGAAGGAAAGATACTGGATATAGAAATGGATGATCAGAAAAGCGGGATTACCGTAGATCGGAAAAGATTGATTGGTGAATCACTCGATGTTTTATTCCCTGCCGAAATAGCGGTTCTCCATACACAAAATCTCGCCAGGATATTACGATCGAAGAAAACGGTAGTTTATACATATGAACTGAAAGCCGAAGGAGGCCAATCCACTCACTATGAAGTAAGGACCGTTAGGGTCAATGAAAATGAAATACTTTTTATTCTCCGTGACATTACTACCAATAAAAAAGAAAGATTATCACTTGTCCGTGGTATCATCGAAGGCGAAGAAAAGGAACGCAAACGTGTAGCGCAGGAATTACATGATGGACTCGGTCAGATCATCTCTGCACTCTACATGCAGGTTGGTACGCTCAGTAAAAAACCTGGATTAGGCGAATATCTGCAAGGGCCCATGAAAATGATCGCTGATATCATCAGTGAATACAGAGCCATTTCACACAACCTGATGCCTCCGATACTGGAAGATTTTTCTTTACCCGATATATTAAAAGCATTATGTAAAAGGGTTACTGCTACCGGTCAATGTGAAGCGATCTTCCGTACTACCAAATTCAAAAGCAGACCTCCAAAATCTGTGATCCGTGAGATCTATCGGATATCACAGGAACTTATTAATAATGCCATAAAACATTCAGATGGAGATACGATCGAAGTTGAATTAATCGAAAGCCCAAAAGATATATGCATCATAATCAGTGACAACGGAAAAGGTTTTGATATTGATGAAGTAAAGAAAAAAACAGATGGTATCGGGTTAAAAAATATTTATACAAGGGCAGAACTGATTGGCGGTACTGTAGAGTTTGAATCCGGAGCAGGTAAAGGAACCACGGTTAGTGTGACTATTCCCAGGGCGAAGAAATAGAATAAGAAGTTTAATATGGTTTCATGTAGTTTGAAGGGTTAAATGGAGACATGTTATATTATGAACTTCCTTTTTAACCATTCAGCCATATTCAACAACATCAACTCTATTCAAACGTATTCAATAACAAGCCACCCAACAACCAACTAATAAACGCAAGGGAATGAAAATTTTAATCGTCGATGACCAGGACATCATCAGGAGAAGTGTAACTGTGAATTTAGAATTTCTTTTTCCTGACGCTGAGTTTGTTGAATGTCGTTCAGGACTTGAAAGCCTCGAGAAGGTCGGAAACTTTAAACCAGATATTATTTTTATGGATATCAGTATGCCGGGAATGAGCGGCATGCAGGCGACAAGAGAAATATTGTCAGAGTACCCCGGTCAGCGCATCATTGCTTTTTCTATGAACGATAATATAGAAATGGTGCATATCATGTTAAAAGCAGGCGCCAGCGGGTATTTATTGAAAACTGATACGATGGACGATTTTCAAAAGGCCGTTGATGAAGTATCAAAAGGAAAAACATTTATCAGTAAAAATGTAGTTTCAGAAAATACAGACGAGAATTAGCGTTGTTCGCATTCATGACAGCAATGTTAAGGCGGGGTCGTTCTATGACCCTTTTTTATTTTAAGGCCAAAAGCGTTTTTTGCTTAAGTGTATACACATAAACATTAAAATTTGGCCTGTGTATATTACAATAAATGTATCTCGTTGTATATTTTGGAACAAAATCCACCCGATGGAATCCTATTCTATTTTTATCGTCGACGACGATCCCTGGTACGGCGAAATACTTTCGTATCATCTTTCGCTGAATCCTGATTATCAACTCTCACGTTTTACTACCGGCAAAGAATGTCTCGCCGGTTTGCATAAAAAGCCATCCCTGATCACCATCGATTATTCATTGCCTGATATGAATGGCGCTGAATTATTTAAACAGATTCGTGCGGTCAATCCGGATGTGCCTGTCATTATGATCAGCGGACAGGAAGATATAAATACCGCTATTGAATTGCTGAAGATGGGACTTAGCGATTACATTGTCAAAGATGATAACACCAAGGATATGTTATGGAACGCGGTGACACGCATCCGCGAAAATCAATCATTGAAAAAAGAAGTAGAACAGTTACGTGAGGAACTGGGACATAAATATGAATTTGAAAAGATCATCAAAGGATCATCAACAGCTATAAGAAAAATATTTACCCTGATAGAAAAAGCTGCAAAGACCAATATCAATGTATCTGTGACCGGTGAAACGGGTACGGGTAAAGAATTGGTAGCAAAAGCGGTTCACTATAATTCTGACAGACAAAAAAAACCTTTTGTCGCCGTTAACATGGCCGCCATTCCTTCAGAATTATTGGAAAGCGAACTATTCGGACATGAGAAAGGCGCTTTCACCGGTGCTGTTGCAAGAAAGATCGGAAAATTTGAAGAGGCTAATAAGGGAACCTTATTTCTCGATGAAATTGCTGAACTCGATCTTAGTTTACAAAGTAAATTATTACGCGTCTTACAGGAGCGTGAACTTATTCGTGTCGGTGGCCAGGAAAAAGTAAAACTTGATGTACGGCTGATCGTTGCCACACACCGCAAACTGCTTGATGAAGTAAAGAAAAACACTTTCCGTGAAGATCTGTATTACCGCATAATGGGATTGCCCATCGATCTTCCACCACTTCGTGAAAGAGAGAATGATATTTTACTACTTGCTAAATTCTTCCTGGATGAATTTTGTAAAGAAAATAAAACGCCAATACAGCAACTCAGTCCTTCTGCAAAGGAAAGATTAATGAAATATAATTTTCCTGGCAATGTACGCGAACTAAAAGCCATGATGGATCTCGCTGCCGTTATGAGTGACGGACAGGAAGTAAAAGATAGTGATATCAGTTTTGCCTCTGCGAAAGGTGAGGACTTCTTCATGGTACAGGAAAAAACATTGAAAGAATATACTATTCATATTATTCAGCATTACCTGGATAAATATGATACGAATGTATTGAAGGTAGCCGATAAACTGGATATCGGTAAGTCTACCATTTATAAAATGATCCAGAATAATGAACTCGTTGTTCCATCCTGAAATAAATCGTCCATGCTATTTAACCAATTACTTCAAAAGCAACTGAACCAATATGTACCTGACGAGCAACTCGGACAGGAATGGTTCAGGGATTTTTTGAAAACTGTTAATGATTCTTATGAAGCGTTTGAGAAGGAGCGTGGGATATCGGATAAGGATGAAGCGAGAAAGAAATCAGAGATTTTATTAAAGCAATCGGAAAAACGGATGAGACTCGCCCTGCAGATCATTGAAGATAATGTATGGGAATATGATTTTGAAAAAAGGAAAATGATCTTTGCCCAGACAGAGACTTCTATTCTCAAACTCGATCGCACAGAATACGTGGGTGATGAAAATAAAGAATGGTGGAAAAGCATTTATGAAGAAGACATATTTGTTGCTACTGATATTTTTAGAAAATATAATAAGGGAGAAATCTCTAATCACTCTATTGAATACCGGATGTATTGTCGTGATGGTAGTGTGAAATGGGTATCGAATCGTGGTGGGATCATACAGCGTGACAATAATGGCAAGACGATGAAAGTAATCGGTTCGCTGGCCGATATTGATAAATTGAAAAAGGTGCAGGCAGAGTTGGCTGCTACGGCTGACCGTTTGACTCAATCAGAGCTTCGGTTGCGTACCGCATTGGAGAAAATAGGGGACAATGTATGGGAACATAATTTTACAACCGGCGAAATTTATTTTTCCAATACAAAAAATCATTTACTCGGTTTTGAAACCAGTGAGTATAGCAGCAATGCTGAACTATGGTGGAGTCGTGTACATCCTGATGAGCGTGCGATTTTAGAGAATAACAATAAGCTATATAACACAGCTGCTATCGATCATCATTCATTGGAGTATCGTCTCATTCACAAAGATGGTTCGGTAAAATGGGTATTGGATCGTGGAGTGGTTATCGAAAAAGCAGATGATGGAAAACCAATCAGGGTCATTGGTACGCACACAGATATTACACAAAGAAAAATAGCAGAACAAGTCATTGCGCTTAGTGAAGAAAAATACCGCAGCATCATTGCCAACATGAACCTTGGCTTATTGGAGGTGGATAATGAAGAAAGAATTCATTATGCCAACCATAGCTTTTGTAAAATGTCTGGCTATACGGAAGAGGAACTAATAAATAAAAAAGCATCTTTATTATTTGCCCGTGGCGCTAACAGCGAAATACTGGAATCCAAAAATGAAATGCGGCGCAAAGGAATGTCTGATGCCTATGAGATGGCGGTGAAGAATAAAAGAGGACAGATAAAGTGGTGGCTTATCAGTGGCGCACCGCGATATAATGATAAAGGCGAACTGGTTGGTTCTATTGGTATTCACCTTGATATTACTGATCAAAAGAAATTGGAACTTGATCTTGTCGACGCGCGTGAAGCAGCTGAACAATCAGCCAGGTCAAAAGAAACATTCCTGGCGAATATGAGTCATGAGATCAGAACGCCCATGAACGCCATTCTTGGAATGGGTCGTCAATTGGCCACTACGCCATTGAGTGAGAAACAACAATTTTACTTGAAAACAATTAATACTGCTGGTGAACATTTGCTCATCGTCATCAACGATATTCTTGACATTTCAAAGATCGAAGCAGGAAAACTACAACTGGAAAATATTGGTTTCAAGCCTGCCGAAGCGATCAAACATTGTATCCGGGTAATGACGCATCGGGCTGAAGAAAAAGGACTTGATCTTTCGCTTGATATAGACGAACACATCAGTCCGGTATTGATCGGTGATCCTTATCGTCTCAACCAGGTATTATTGAATCTGCTTAGTAATGCTATTAAGTTTACAGAAAAAGGAAAGGTCAGCCTGTCAGGCCATTTGAAATCTGACGATAGGAACAGGCAATGGTTAACGATCAAAGTAGATGATACCGGAATAGGAATGGATGAATTATTTCTCGATAATATATTTCAAAAATTTACCCAGGAAGATAGAACAACGGCGCGCAAATTTGGCGGAACAGGTCTTGGTATGTCTATCAGTAAACAATTGATCGAACTCATGGATGGTACGATCACAGTGGAAAGTAAAAAAGAAAAAGGAACGTGCGTCACGGTAGTCATTCCATTTTTTGCCGGCACAGAAGAAGATCTTCCTAAACAGGAAAGACACAATACCGATAGCGCTGTCATTCTCCAGAAAAAAATATTACTGGTAGAAGATAATGAAATGAACAGGCTGGTAGCAACTACTGTACTAAAGAAATATGGCGCAGTCATCAAAGAAGTGATCAATGGAAAAGAAGCGGTAGACGAACTCAGGCATACAAACTATGATATTATATTAATGGATGTACAAATGCCTGTCATGGATGGATTGGAAGCAACGGCCGCTATCAGGAATGAATTAAAGAGTAAAACACCAATCATTGCGATCACAGCCAATGCCATCAAAGGCGAAAGCGATCGTTGCCTGCAATCAGGCATGAATGATTATATCTCCAAGCCTTTTGATGAACAGGACCTGGTAAATGCTATTGCTTACTGGCTTGAGCCAACTATAAAAAGAGAAAAGGTAATGAGTGAAAAAGAACAGGTAGAGAAGTTGTATGATCTTACAAAACTAATAAAGATCAGTAGTGGCAATAAAGAATTTGTGAATAAGATGTCTGCATTGTTTATTGCACAAACGCCAGCTTCTGTAAAAGAAATACGTGCTGCTTACGATAGAAATGATTTTGATACGATCAGGTCTGTCGCTCATCGTATCAGACCCGGCATCGACAATATGGGCATCGGTAGTTTGTACCAGGATGTCCGTGATATAGAAATACTCGCCAGTAATGAGCCCAACTCTTCCCGGCTCGATGGATTAATTACCCGGCTCGAAGAAGTAATTAATATAGTAGTGATTCAATTAGAGAGCAACTAAAAGCTAATAGCTTTTAGTGACGGGCTTGTCCAGTTCATGTGATGGCCCGGGGAGAAAGCTGTGACGAATCACATTTTCTCCCCGGTTTCTCCTCATTGCCTCCTCTTTGCCTCCCCGATTCCTCCTCTGTTCGTCCTCGCCGCCCGGGAATGAATAGAGGCCGAACTAAGGTCTCAAAGAGGAACCAAAGGAAAGCTATTAGCTATCAGACTAATAGCTGAGACATTAAATCTGTAAAAATCCCCTCTATTTAAGAGCTAAAAGCTAATAGCTGATAGCTAACAGCTTTTTCAGTAAAATCTTCCATCATTATAGTAAAACCTGACATTGAAGAAGGGGGTACCCCGGTTTAATTTAATGCCCTGAATTGCTGTGGTTTAGTATCGAATCTTTACAGCTTAACGATTGTGAAATTTTATCTCGTATAAAAGGAAAATCTGCCATGTGATGCCATTTTTTTGGAGAATAGATTTGACTAAAAATGACTCCCCGGCCTTCGTTTTTCCCTCACAATTTATTCGTTGCACTGATTTTTACTTCCGGTTCAGCTGGCTGCTTTAATGTAGTTTGAAAAAGATAGCATCACCAACCTGCTTGCGATTGACATGTTTATAAAGAAATACTTCGAGGAATTCATACCTGATGAGATCCGGCACACCAAAGGCCGGACCGTTACCGAAACGGATATTGTTATCCATGCCGGGCAATCAGGCGATTTTTTCCCCCATCATATGGATGAAGAATGGTGCAAGACGCAACCATTTAAAAAGAGAATTGCACACGGCACGCTCATCTTTACCATCGCTGTGGGTCTTACTGCTGATATGATCAATGAAATGGCCATGACATATGGCTATGATCGCCTGCGATTCATCAAACCGGTATTTATTGGTGATACATTAAAAGTTACGGTTACTATTAAAGAAAAAAAAGATCATAAACTACCTGTATACGGATTGGTAACGGAATTGGTAGAAACATTTAACCAGCATAAAGAATTGGTGATGGTGTGTGAGCATATATTATTGGTAAACAAAAAAAACGGGTAGAATAGAATGGCAGATATAATATTAAATGGAATAACCTGGGGGCATAGCCGCGGTATCACGCCGTTGCTGGCTGCTTCACAGCGTTATTCAGAGTTATATCCGGATGTAGAGATCAGGTGGAAGAAACGTTCGCTCCAGGAATTTGCCGATTTCCCGATAGAAAAACTTACTGAAAGTTATGACCTGCTCATCATCGATCATCCATGGGTAGGATGTGCAGCGGCGACTGGTTGTGTGTTACCATTAGAGAAATATTTATCCAAAAAATATTTACAGGATCAACTTGATCATACCGTTGGCTATTCGCATAAAAGTTATGAATACGAACATAGTCAATGGGCGCTTGCCATCGATGCGGCAACACCGGCAGCCAGTTATCGCCATGATCTGTTGCAAAAAAATAAAACGGCTGTCCCTCAGACATGGTCAGATCTATTGGATTTGGCAAAGGATGGCAAAGTAGCTGTTCCTGCTATCCCAATCGACCTGTTGATGAATTTTTATACTTTCTGTATTGCCCATGGTAGAGAACCTTTTTATAATAACGAAGAAGTGATCGACAAAGAAACCGGCATACTCGCTATAGAAAGTATGAGGAGTTTGTATAGGCTTGTCGATAAAAAAATGTTTACCTGTAATCCAATTGCCATTGCTGAATTGATGAGTAGTGTTAATGATTACTGGTATTGTCCTTTTGCTTATTGTTATTCTAATTATTCACGTACAGGTTATGCGGCCCACCTGCTCACCTATGATGATGTGGTTTCTTTTAACGATAAAAAACTTCGTACAACGATAGGTGGTACCGGTTTATCGGTTTCATCTTTTAGTAAACATAAAGAAGAAGCGATCAGGTTCGCGTCAATGGTAGTGTCGGGTCAATGGCAGTCGGGCATATATGTACAGAATGGCGGACAGCCCGGTCATCGATCAGCCTGGGAGAATAGAGAAGCGAATTTGCTGACGAATGGGTTTTTTAAAAAACTTTTACCGGTCATGAAACATGGGTACACACGACCACGTTACAATGGCTATTTACATTTTCAGGATCATGCAGGATTGCCTTTGCAAAAATGTTTGATCAGTGATGGTAATCCAGAGGTCGTATTAGACGAAATGAATAAAATTTATAAGAATAGTTTTAAAGCAGTTGGAATTTTAGAACACGGATGACACGGATTAAATGGATCTCCACGGATTTTTTTTGCTACGGATGCACGGATCGCCTTCGGCGATATAAAATAATAATCCGTGGAGATCCATTTAATCCGTGTTCTAAAACTAAATGAAACAAATTAACTGATATGAGTGCGTTGTTACTAGATGGATTGGTGGTGGTTGAATTTTGTCAATACTTGTCGGGTCCCTCTGCAGGATTACGACTGGCTGATCTTGGCGCACGTGTGATCAAGATAGAACGTCCCGGTACCGGTGACGCAGGAAGAAAACTAGCTATCAAGAATCTGTGGGTAGATGACAGCTCCTTATTATTTCATACGATCAATCGCAATAAAGAAAGTTATACTGCCAATCTGAAAGATGAAGCAGATATTGAGGACATCAAAAAGATATTGGAGAAAGCAGATGTAGTCATTCACAATTTCAGACCCGGTGTCATGCAGAAAATGGGTCTGGACTATGATTGCGTCATGGAAATCAATCCACGCATTATCTACGCAGAGATATCCGGTTATGGAAAAGAAGGTCCATGGAAAAATAAACCCGGTCAGGATCTTTTATTACAATCGATGACAGGTCTTGCTTACACTACTGGTAATGGTAATAATGGCCCCGTTCCATTTGGTATTGCTATTGCTGATATATTATGTGGCGCGCAATTGGTACAGGGAATACTCGGCGGATTGATCCGTCGTCAGAAAACCGGCAAAGGCGCGTTCATCGAAACCGCGGTGTGCAGTCTTGGACAGCTTCCCGACCGTTGACGAAGTTGGCCGAGTACGTCTGGCCGTCGAACTGTTACGTCGGTCCAGCCGGTCGGCAGATCTCTGCGTTCGGGATCGGGCTGAAGGAACAGGATGGGCTTGCCATTGGCGTGACGTGCTCATGCGAGGAAGCCATTCATCGAGAGCGCGGTCTCCGGACATGCCTTGAGCACGGCTTTGTCTTCGGTCACGAGAGCCACGGACAGCTCTTTCGAGAGCGCGACGAACTCGGCATCGTAGGCCGACAATCGCGTCCCCTCGATGACCTGGAGGACGGCGTCGCTGGACACCAGATGCTCGCAGCCCGCCAGCGCCTCCTCGACCTGCCGCATGACGCGGCGTGCCTGGGCGGCCGAGAGACTCCCGTCGCGCAGGTAGCCGG
>JBDTPD010000012.1:0-18393 GCA_039932855.1 Chitinophagaceae bacterium
GTAAAAGCGTGGCAGTCATCCAGCCTCGAAGATTGGTTCTATGAATCACATGTAATCGCAGATTCTATTTATGATGCCACACCTGATGGATCCAGGTTGAGTTATAAATATAATTTCCAGTTCCAGGATGTATTGAATCAACAACTTCTGAAAGGTGGTATTCGCCTGGCGGCTTTACTAAATGAAGCCCTCGAGTAAGAATGCATTTTGAAATTTTGGAATTGGGAAATTTCAAAATCAGCTTAGATTTTCCCTATCCCAAATTATTTCACTAGTGTCTTCGCTTCCGTTGCAATACAAGCAGCAGATGCCAGTAATATTTTTTGCTGATCAGGCAATAAGCTTATAGTGATTGCTTTTTTATCAGTGCCGGTAAATACAAACTGGGTCACATTTACAGTAGATAATTTATTAAGCAATGTTGGAGTAACGGTCGCGCTGTTACGAAGTATGTAATGAAAATCGCCATCGCAATTCATGCTACCTGCATTACGAAAAGTCGCTTTGGTTTTACTT
This sequence comes from Chitinophagaceae bacterium, assembly GCA_039932855.1. Lineage (GTDB taxonomy): Bacteria > Bacteroidota > Bacteroidia > Chitinophagales > Chitinophagaceae > JAJKIP01. The sequence continues at coordinate 517 of JBDTPD010000012.1, forward strand.
CCTTCATAAAAAATAAATACTGACGACGCATCGTCAAGGCATTTTCCCGGCAGGGTAAAATAAAGATCGATCTCCTTACTGTTAGCATCAATACTTACGGACGCGCCCGCTTGCAGGGTAATAAAACCCGTAGAAATTTTAAGTTCTTTGGTATACGGATCTTTTTCTTTGATCAGTTTACAATCCTGTGCCGACAAAAAAAGCGGGAACAAAAGCCCGGCGAGTAGTACGATTTTCATGCAACTAAAATACAACTTCCGGTAGAAAATGTCTGTTAAAACGTTGGCAATCTATCAGTCAACAGTTGGCAGTCGGCAGTCTACAGTCGCAATCGTTAAAATACTATCCGCCCTGCATATAGGGATGCAACAATCGACGGCCGTTGATTGCCGACTGCCAACTGCCAACTGTTGACTGACCCGAAGCAACTGAACGTATCTGAAATTACGTTATATTCATATTCCCACTAACTAAGCTTGCCGCTTGATAAACGAACTGGGAAAGCAGCTATGAGAAAAATAGTGTTGATATTGACGCTGATTGCTTTTTCTTTCATTGCGAAAGCGGACCATATTACTGGTGGAGAAATGTTTTATACATACATCGGTAATTCAGGTGGCACCTATAGTTACAATGTCACACTGAAATTATTCATGCGATGCAATTCCGGCCGGCAATTTCCTGATCCTGCAGTCATTTCTATTTTTGAAAAAGGTGGTACACGTATTCATGATCTCAATACACCAATCTCAAGCCGCGAAACAATTCAATTAACATCATTTGGTCCATGCATTACTGATCCACCAGTAGTTTGCTATGAAGTAGCCTATTATCATTTTGTTGTTTCCGTTCCTGCTTCTGCTGAAGGATACGTAGTAGCCAGCCAGGTCAATTACCGTATACGCGGTATCAGCAATCTTGATGGCAGCCAGGTAGGCGCTACATACACCTGTGATATCCCGGGTACAGCTGCTGCTGATAATAACAGCGCAGTTTTTGTTGGATCAGATCTCGTAGCAGTCTGTGCTAATAATTATTTTACCTACAGCTTTGCTGCTGCAGATCCTGACGGCGATCAGATACGTTATTCTTTTTGCTCTGCTTATAACAGTACAAACGGAGGATCTAATGGAACACCATCAGGTAATCCTCCCTACCCTTCTGTGCCTTATGGCAATGGATTTTCTTCATCGGGTCCATTGGGAGGCCGGGTAACAATTGATCCCAATACCGGATTGATCAGCGGCGTCGCGCCACCTGCCGGTGTGTATGTTGTAACAGTATGCGCGGAGGAGATCAGGAATGGTACCGTCATTGGCACACAGCGAAAAGATCTGCAGATCAATATTGCGGATTGTAACATCGCAGCAGCAACACTGGAACCTGATTACATGCTTTGCGGTACTACACGAACGTGTTCGGTAAATAATTTATCAACCAGTCCATTGATCCTTTCAACCGACTGGGATGTTTTTAGTCAGGCAGGAGTAAATGTTTTTACCAGCAGTAGCACAACACTCACTTATACTTTTCCAACGAATGGCGTATATACTATCCGCCTGATTGTAAATCGCGGACATGATTGTACAGATACAACGACTGCACCTATCTATGTCTTTCCCGGTCTTCTTCCTGATTTTAATGCTGTCGGTATTTGTATCGGCAAACCAACTGTCTTTATAGATAGAACAACACTTATTTCCGGCTCAGTGAATTCATGGAGCTGGGATTTTGGTGAATCCACTACCACTAATGATGTTTCTACTTCGCAGAATAATAATGTCTATACATATCCTTTCACCGGACCAAAAGATATACGCCTGATCGTAACGACTACAGATGGTTGTCGTGATACAGTTATTAAAACAACGGAGATCATCGATAAACCACCAATCACCTTTGCTTTTCGCGATACATTGATTTGTATTACCGATCAGGTGCAGTTACAGGCAAGTGGTACCGGCAATTTCACGTGGTCGCCTACCACCAATATGATCAATGCCAATACGCCTAATCCAACAGTAGCACCGGTTGTTACCACTATTTACTATGCAGATCTTGAAACAGATGGTTGCAAGAACAGAGATTCGGTAACAGTAGCAGTAGTAGATCATGTTGATCTCTCGGTAATGAATGATACATTGATCTGTCGTGGTGATACGATCAGGTTACATATTGTATCAGATGGATTGCATTATACCTGGACATCTGCCGGACAAATAATTGATCCTGCTGTACAGAATCCATCAGTTATCACGCAAGCGTCTGCGCCGTATCATGTATTAGCTGTGATTGGCAGTTGCTCTGCTAATGGAAATATTAATGTCAATACAGTTCCTTATCCGACAGCTAAAGCAGGCGCCGATACGCTTATTTGTTATAATACATTTGCTCAATTACATGCTGTTACTGATGGAAGTTCATGGCAATGGACGCCGGCCTCTACATTAACCGATGCCAGATCTTTAACTCCGGTAGCACATCCTGTTGTTCCGGTCACTAATTATATTTTCCTTTCGTTCGATACCCGCGGATGTCCGAAACCCGGCAGAGATACAGTGATGGTAACAATGTTGCCGAAGATCATTCCTTTTGCCGGACATGACACCTCTGTGATCGTCAACCAGCCATTACAACTTCATGCAAGCGGCGGTGATCATTATGTATGGTCGCCCAATTTTGGTTTATCAGCCGACAACATTGCTGATCCGGTTGCCATATTTGGCGAACCTTCAAATAATGTACGCTACCGTATTGAGGTTTTCAATATTGCCGGTTGTTCAGAGGTAACATCACTTAGCATCCGCGTTTTTGCCACAGGTCCTACTGTGTTTGTACCAACTGCCTTTACACCTAATAATGATGGCAGGAATGATGTGCTTCGTCCTATCGCGGTAGGCATGAAAGTCATTGAGTATTTCAATATCTATAACCGCTGGGGGCAACTCATATTTACTACACGCGGCGATAAAGGCTGGGATGGAATGATCGCCGGCCAGCAACAGGGAAATAACACATACGTGTGGATGGTCAAAGCAATTGACTACAACGATAAGCCCTATTTTGAAAAAGGAACGGTGACACTGATTCGTTAATATATTGATTTGGAAATGAAATCCACCAGTTCTGTTAAGAGCGCTTAAATTATAGCACGCCCAATCGTCACATCTCCAAATCAGCACATCGGCACATTTCCAAATCGCGAATCATATCTAACTATTAGCTACTTTTGCCCTTCAAACAAATCTCACGCAATGGCTAAATCATCGGGTGCAAAAAAAGGCATTATAACTCCGGCTTCTTACCAGTTCTTACGTAATTATATCAATAATGCCTCACCTGTAGGCTTCGAAACATGGGGACAAAAACTATGGCTCGAATATCTCAAGCCTTATATAGATACTTCATACGTTGATCCGTATGGTACCGCTGTAGGAATTATCAATCCCGATCATAAATTCAAAGTTGTTATCGAGGCACATGCCGATGAGATCAGCTGGTTTGTGAATTATGTAAATGCAGAAGGATTAATTTATCTGAAAAGAAATGGAGGTGTTGATCACCAGACCGCTCCTGCATCACGTGTATTGATTCATGGAAAAAAAGGAATGGTAAAAGCAGTATTCGGCTGGCCGGCTATTCATACCCGTCATGGTGTTGATGCAAAAGAACCACAACCAAAAACAGATAACCTCTGGCTTGATTGCGGTGCAAGAAATCGCAAAGAAGTAGAGGCCCTCGGTATTCATATCGGCGCGGTAGTTACTTACCAGGATGGCTTTGATGAATTGGCAAATAATAATCTTGTGGGTCGTGCGTTCGATAATCGCATCGGTGGTTTCATGATTGCAGAAGTAGCAAGGTTATTAAAAGAAAATAAAAAGAAACTCCCTTACGGTTTATATATAGTGAATGCGGTACAGGAAGAAATCGGTTTGCGTGGTGCGGAAATGATCGCACGTCGTATCAAACCTGATATTGCGATCGTAACGGATGTAACGCACGATACTACCACACCAATGATCAATAAAAATGTGGAAGGCGATGTACTTTGTGGCAAAGGACCTTCTTTATCTTATGCACCGGCGGTTCATAATAAGTTATTGGCCTTTGTAGAACAGGTAGCCATCTCAAAGAAAATACCTGTGCAATGGCGCGCCCTGAGCCGTAGTACCGGCACAGACACCGATTCATTTGCTTATGCCAATGATGGTTGTCCATCAGTCCTGATCTCTATTCCTTTGCGCTATATGCATACCACCGTAGAAATGCTGCACCGCGATGATATAGAAAGCACCATCACACTGATGTATGAAACTTTGTTAACTTTAAGTCCGAAGACAAACCTTAGGTACCTATAATAAAATGGCATCATTCTTTTTATATATCGATCCGGGTAGCGGAAGCTACCTGGCACAAGTGATCGCCGCCGCTGCACTCGGTGTCGCATTCTTTTTTAAAAATATCAAACTCTATATCCGTTCGCTGTTTAGTAAATCATCGAAAAAAACAAATGACAAACCGCCGGCATGATGACATTCAATGTCTTTCATCATCCTTCTTCTTATCGTGATCCTTCCGTGTTTATCTTTGAAAAAGAAGGAACACTATACCGGCAGGTAAATATTTCCTTTAAAGAACAGTTTGATCATTTCATTCAAAGTGGATGCTATAAACATTTAACCGAACGTGGTTTACTGGTAGCACATGAACAGCTTCACCAAAATCTTACCGGTGACACTAACTATTACACTACATTAAAACCGGAAGTAGTCCCTTTTATCAGCTATTCATACGAATGGAGTTTTGATATGCTGAAGGATGCTGCGCTGCTTACTTTACAACTTGTAAAAGAATCATTACCGTTTGGTATCATTCTTAAAGATGCTACACCCTACAATATTCAATGGTTTCGCGGACGTCTTACCTTTATCGATACATTGTCGTTTGAGAAATATGAAGAGCGCCCATGGATCGCTTATCGCCAGTTTTGCGAAACCTTTCTCGGGCCCTTATTGCTGATGCATTACAGCAAACAATCACTTCAGCAATTATTCCTAGCATGGCCCGATGGTATTCCACTAAGCATTACAAAATCGTTACTTCCGAAAAGAAGCCGGTTCTCCATTCATACTTACCTGCATATTCATTTGCATGGTAAGATATCAGCTAAAAAACAAACAGCTCCGGCCGCACCTGTTATTTTTTCCAAAGAAAAATTTCTACGACTGATCTCAAGTCTTGAAACATTGATCAGTTCTCTGAAATTACCTGCACAGCAGGGAGTATGGTCAGATTATTACGAAGAAGCAAGTAGTCGCAAAGATTATCTTGAACAAAAAAAGAAGATCATTTCAGAATGGCTGGATCAATTACCCGGTACCGTCGCTGATCTCGGCGCAAATGAAGGAACATTTTCTATGCTGGCAGCTGCTAAAGACAAACAAGTCATTGCTGCAGATTTTGATCCATGGTGCATAAACAAACTTTATAACGATATAAAGGCAACAAATCAAAAGAACATTCAACCACTGGTTCTTGACCTGTCAAATCCCTCTCCTGCCAATGGAGTTAATAATGAAGAAAGAAGTTCATTTACCAGCAGGACAAATGTTGACACCCTTCTTGCATTGGCGCTTATACATCACTTGGCTATAGGAAAGAATATTCCGTTCGAAAAAATAGCCAGTATGTTTTCCCAACTGGGGAAAAATCTGCTCATTGAGTTTGTTCCAAAAGAAGACGAGAAAGTGCAATTGATGCTTAGTCAGAAAAAAGATATTTATGATGATTACAATGAAGCATCTTTTAAAAGCGCCTTCAGCCGGTATTTTACAGTGACGGAGAGCCGCCAGGTGCCTGATTCAGTAAGGACGCTTTACCGTATGTCCGCTAATAAATGATCTTCATGCCACCGAAACAATTGAAAATATTTCCTTTCTCTATTCTCTTATTGCCGATCTTTTTTGTCTGGCATGTAGCGAATGAATATTTTGGATTAATTCCATTCAGCTATTCCGCCCGCTTTCTTTTTTATTATTTTATACTGGCTATTGTATTATTTTTTATCGGGAAACTATTGTTCAGGAATAATATAAAGTCAGGTTGCTGGACCACTATCCTGCTGATCATATTCTTTTTCTGGGGAGCGGCGCATGATACATTAAGATCACTTCACTTACCTGCATTTTTAAGTTCCTACAAATTTTTGTTCAGTACCGCACTTATTATTGTTATTTTATTGACCGTTTTGCTCCGGAAAAAAAATGCTCCCGGCAAATTGCATCGGTTCTTTACTGTACTCTTCCTGATCTTCATTTTATCCGAAGCCATTATTTCGATTTCAAAGTTCTCCAACAAACAACTATTAAAAAACGACCTGGCTTATACCCACAATTCAATACCAGCAAAACTGAACGCTATTGATGCAGGCAAACAACCAGATATATTCCTGATCATCTTTGATGAATACGCCAGTTCATCTTCCCTGCAACAATACATTGGATATAATAACAGTGTCCTTGATTCTTCTTTCTTAAAAAATGGGTTTTATATAGCAACAGGTTCAAAAAGCAATTATAACTCTACGCCACTTTCAATCGCTTCGTTTCTCGATATGCAATACTTTGACAAGTCATTGGAAGAAGTAGTTACCAAACCAAAGCTGGTCCTGCAAGGGCAATACACGATCAGGAAAAGCATTGTTCCATCGATGCTGGAAAGGCAGGGATACAAGGTACTCAACCTGGGCCTTTGCGATCTGGACAATCATCCTGCCCCGACAGAGTCATTTTTCAACAACAACGCTATCGAAGCCTTATATCTCGAAACATTGTGGGGGAGAATTCAAAAAGAGATCTGGTGGAATGTACAGCAAAAAACATCGATCAACTGGACCTTCCTGCAAAGCAGCCGTCGCGTAAACATGCCGGAAACAAATCTTGATAATCTTCACAAGATGCTTGCTGAATTGAATACCGAAACTAATACGCCACGCTTTGTGATCACACATGTGATGATGCCGCACAAACCCTTTTTCTTTGATAAACATGGAAACCGCAGGGGTAACCCTTATGCCAACGATCCAGCTATCGATGACAGCCTGTATACTGATCAACTAATTTATACCAATACTTTTATTGACTCCATTTGTCAAACAACGAGGCAGCAGCATCAACGGCCGCGGGTGATAGTGATAGCCGGCGATCATGGATACAGGGATAAAGAAAATACCGGAACAAGAGATAAGCAGTTTATGAATCTTAATGCCTGGTATTTCTCGGATGGCGATTATTCCACCTTATATAAAAGTATTAGCCCTGTAAACAGTTTTCGTATTATCTTGAACAAATATTTCAGCACCGGTCTGCCACTATTAAAAGATTCCACCATCAGGCTGATAGAATAACTGACCGGAACAACTATGAACGACAAGAAAAATATTATCGTTGCGGCAGCACTGATCAATGCTGTCCTTTTTACTATCTTCTTCCTATTATTTCACCCGGTGTATGATTCAAGAGAAGATGTGTACATGCTTTACCTGTTGAGTGGCGGTTATGGCGATGCCCCAACGGAGATGTTGCATTACAACCATATCATGCATCCTTTCCTGGGTTGGCTGATCAAAGATCTTTTTCTGCTGAATAGTCATGTCAACTGGTATAGTTTATCATTGATCGCTGCACATTTTATTTCCTGCACCGTTATTCTCACCTGTATTATTCAACATAAGAATAAATTGGTCGCCTATATTTCTTATGCTGTACTCTTTATCATATTTGAAGGATATTTCTTACTATCTCTTGATTTTACGGGCGCCTCGCTTACTATTGCCATAGCCGCATTATTATTCCTACTGATAAAATCATGGGCAGGTATACTAAGATACCAGCATTGTATATTGGCAGGAGTATTATTGTTGCTTGCTTCATTATATCGCATTCATACCATTATTCCATTAATTGGCGTTGCGCTGCCATTCTTATTATTAACGATCAGAAAACAGGCAATGATCAGAATATTTGTTAGCCTGATCGTTTCCGGGTTTGCCATTTTTCTATTGAACAAAGTGCATCAAACTTATTACAAGGTCATCAAACCGAACTGGGCACAGGAAGAACAATACCGGCAGAAAACATTTCGTTTTTTTAATGAACAGAGTTCCTTATACCAACCTGCGCCCGGAGAAAAATGGTATAATGAACATGAAGTAGCAGTAAATGGATTAGTGATGGATAGCAGTTATATGTCATCGGCTACGCTTGACAGTATGTACCATGACCTGAAGCATCAGGGTCTCGTTCATCAAAGCTTATCCCCTGAATGGAAGAAATGGTTTTTCATTAATAATCGTCTATTCTTTTGTGCGGTCCTTTTATTTTTCCTTTTATATGGTTTAAGAAAAAAAATTCTTCCGGCTACGATTATCTCTTTAGTGTTATTGACTGCAGGCTTTGTTTATTTATTATTTAGAGCAAAGGCCCCTCCTTATATTCTTATTTCTTCCCTTTCCTTTATTTGCTTTACTACCTTTCTTCACTCACAGGATGATTTCATGCGCTATAAAAAGCTGTATCAAATTGTTATACCCGCTGCATTACTATTAACAGGATGCTGGGGTATTGTTCGCCTTTACCGCACGAGTCAACAAAATATTGTTGCTACCTGGCAATTCAAGCAACAATATGCAGAGATAGCTGCTCATCCGGATAATCTTTTTATCGGCCTCAATCATTTTGATCTTCACAAATTTTATGTGCTTGATGTTCCGCCTTCTTATCCATTGACCAATTATTTACACGGTCAGCGATTTGGCGACAATGGCTATCATTCTACGCTGGAACGTTTTGGAATTAATAATATTCAAGGCATTTTCTCTTCTCCAAAAGTTTTATTCTGGGGAGATTTGTCTGAACCACAAAGAATAAATTTTGAAAAGATAGCGGGGCATTCTTTAAAGTTCTCTCCGGTAATGGAATTCAAACAACCTCCAGTTTGGAAAGTAGAGTAGTTTTTGGAACACGGATGACACGGATAAGATGGATCACCAGTTAACACGCTGACCGAATTTGCCCAACCCAAAGTATTTATTAAGAGTCATGTTCAATCCAAACTGATTGTAAGCTGTATTATTCTGGTATTGCGACCGCGCATAGCGGATCTGAAGTTTAGGTAAGATCAATGCAGCGCCTAATGAAAAACCGGTGAGTCCATTTCCACTGCTGCCAATGCTCAATTCTTTTCTCTTTAAATAATTGTAACCAGCTGTCACTTCTACTTTATCACCAAGATAAATAGTAGTCGCAAGTACAATATGCCTGAACAATTGATCAAAGCTGAACTTCTTATCAGTTCCATTCGCAAATCCATTCTGATCATTAAAAACGGGGTCATTGTATTTTATATCAAACTGGTGCAGGTGATGCGCCGTTAAAGAAAATCCAAACGGCGAATTCTCGAGGCGCTTACTGATTCCTGCTTCAAGATCAAAAGGAAGGTCACCGGGATCAGTGCCATCATATTTTTTTAATTGCGTACCCATGTTCTTCGCAAGAATAGAGGCAGAGAAAAGTTTAGTGCTGTCATAATACAGTACTCCAACATCGACTGCTACACCACTCGAACGATATTGCCCGTAATTGGAACTGATAAATTTTAATGTCGCGCCGTATTTCCATTTCTCCAGATAACTCCGCGATGCGGACACCTGCATTACCCAATCGGTGGGATGAAAACTTCCATACACATTACCTGATGCATCTGTCTCGGTGATATTGCCATAATTAAGAAAATTAAGCCCCCAGAGAAAAGTTGTATTCAACTTTGCATGATAATAACCGAGTGATAAATGATACGCTGTAATACCATCATAAAAACCATTGAATACCGCATTCAATTGTGAATGCATAGAAGGGCGAAGCAAAGCAGGATTATTAAATGCCAGTCCGATGTCATTGGAAATATGCGAGACGTTTACCCCACCAAGAGCGGTCAATTGTGGAGTAGCAGGAAGTTTCAGAAAATTGAAGACAGTATTACCGCCAAGCGTCTGAGCCTTTATACAGAAAGACAGCAGCAGTACTGGTATCAGGAGAAGTAGACGCACAGGACGAAGATACACCCCCAACCCCTAAAGGGGAGCAAGAACAAAGAATTTTGAATGATGAAGTATTCCTCCTGCTTGATTATTTTCCATACTCCCCTTTAGGGGTTGGGGGTGCATTGATATTATACCAGAGCCAGCTCCAGCACCTGATTCATCGTTTTCACATAATGAAATGTAATGCCTTTGATGAATTCATTATCAATCTCCATTACATCTTTTTCATTCTGCCAGCAAAGGATGATCTCTTTTAGTCCGGCTCTTTTAGCTGCCAGTACTTTTTCTTTGATGCCTCCTACTGGTAATACCTGTCCGCGAAGGGTGATCTCACCGGTCATAGCTAAGAAAGGTTTGACTTTCTTACCAGTCAATGCAGAAGCAATGGCGGTCATCATAGTGATACCCGCACTTGGACCATCTTTAGGAACAGCGCCTTCCGGTACGTGAATATGAATATTTTTCTTTTCAAACAGTTTTGTATCCAGTACATATTTATTCGCATTGGATTGCAAATAAGTCAATGCAGTGCTGGCACTTTCTTTCATCACATTACCAAGATTACCTGTCAGTTTCAATTCACCTTTACCATCACTCAGACTTGTTTCAATAAAAAGAATATCACCACCCACATACGTCCACGCAAGCCCTACTGCTACACCCGCCATGTTTGCGGTCTTATAAATTTCATTACTGTATCTTGGCTTACCTAAGATCTTTTCAATATCATCAGCGGTGACTGTTGACTTTAATTTCCCCTTCATCGCCAGTTCCTTTGCCTGGTAACGCATCACTGACGCGATCTGGCGCTCCAGCTCACGTACACCACTCTCGCGTGTATAATCCTGTATCATTTTTTCCAATACCTTGTCACTGATCTTAAAATTACTATTGGACAGTCCATGCAAGTCCCGCTGACGTGGTAACAAGTGTTGCCTGGCGATCTCTACTTTTTCTTCCACTGCATAACCGCTCAGTTCAATTACTTCAAGACGATCGCGCAACGCCGGTTGTATGTTTTGAATATTATTAGCTGTTGCTATGAATAATACTTTACTCAGGTCATACTCCATTTCCAGGTAATTATCATAGAATGTATGATTCTGTTCCGGATCCAGTACTTCCAGTAACGCACTGCTTGGATCGCCACGGAAATCATTTCCTACCTTATCTATTTCATCGAGTATAACAACAGGATTGGATGTCTTTATTTTTTTTAATGATTGAAGAATACGTCCCGGCATCGCACCGATATATGTTTTGCGGTGACCACGTATCTCACTTTCATCATGCATTCCACCAAGACTCAATCGCACGTATTTACGACCAATAGCACTGGCAATACTGCGACCCAACGATGTTTTACCAATGCCGGGAGGGCCGACAAAGCAAAGGATCGGACTCTTCATATCACCTTTCAGTTTCAACACCGCCAGGTATTCCAGTATACGTTCTTTGATCTTATACATACCAAAATGATCAATATCCAGTGTCTTCTTTGCTTTCTTTAAATCATATTGATCGGCAGTATACTCATCCCATGGAAGTTCAAGCATCAGGTCAAGGTGATTATACACAACTGAATAATCAGGCGTGCTTGGATGCATTCTTTCTAATTTCTCTACCCCTTTCTTAAATAATTCTTTCGCAGCAACCGGCCATTTTTTAGTCTCTGCCTTCTTCTGCATTTCTTTTACTTCCTGTACATTGCTATCGCCACCCAACTCATCTTTAATACTTTTTAATTGTTGTTGTAAAAAGTATTCACGCTGTTGTTTATCTAATTCTGTTCTTGTCTTGGTCGTTACTTTATTCTTCAACTCCGCGAATTGCAATTCTTTTTGCAATAATTGCATCAGCAGATCAGCTCTTTCGCGGATATTATTTATCTCAAGCAATTTTTGTTTTTCCTTGATCTCTGTATTCAGGTTACTTGATACAAAGTGTATCAGGAAAGAAGGATTTTCGATATTGCGAAGAATGATCGATGCCTCTGTAGGAATGTTTGGAGAAAGCTGAATGATCTCCGTTGCGAGGTCCTTGATATTGGCCACATATGCATCAAAGTCGTTATCCTTTGGCATTTCATCTTCTTCGATCTTACTGATCCTGGCCTTGAAATAAGGATCTTCCGATATAATCGCATCGATATTGATCCTGTTTTTCCCCTGGATGATGATGGTAGTGCCGCCATCCGGCATTTTGATCTGTTTAACGATCCGGGCCACGGTGCCTACCTTTTCCAGGTCTTTCACAGCCGGGTCTTCGATCGTACTGTCTCTCTGGGCCACCACGCCTATCAATTTGTCAGCCTTATAGGCGTCATTTACAGCCTTTATGCTCTTATCGCGACCAACGGTGATGGGAAGGACCACACCGGGAAACAATACGGTATTCCGAAGGGGTAAAAGGGCTATTTCAGCAGGTACCACAATGCCATTCGAATCATCCTGTTCGCTCTCATTCAACGGGATAATAGGCATAAAATCCATTTCATCCTCTGGCTTCGTATAAAAATTTTCAAAACTCATATTCCAATCTTCTTTAGTCAATATGTCATCCTGGTTTGATGACTTTAAAAAATTATAGTGGGACGTAAGGGTTGACAAGATTCGTGCCGCCAAAGATAACTGACAAATCGGGAAGGCGAGCGCGAGTATTGAGCAGTGTGATGTATGGTTGAAAGTAGTTGAAGGGTTGAAGGGAGCAGCTTTAAAGATGTTCCTTTTCAACGTTCAACCCTTCAAACTACTTTCAACCATATCTTAAATAAGAATCCCCCTTACACTCCTGTAAGAGGGACTATAGAATCCGTCCGTAAATATTATTCTTTATAAAGCGAGGCCCAATGACAACTGGAATCCCTGGTTTCTCCAGCGGTCCTGGTTATCGATATCGTTAATGTTATTTAAGCCAATCACATAACGTCCGCTGATACGAACAGTGCTCAACTGCAACTGCAATCCACCAACCATGGACAAGTCGCCATCGGTAAATGCCTTTTCTCCATTCTGCAATAATTTCTTATTCTTATCGATCATTATGCCGAACTGCGGACCTGCCTGCAACATCAATACTTTTGGAATTAGTTTGTAACTAAGTAAAACCGGGATCGACAGGTAATTTAATTTCACTTTTGTCTGATCATTACTGAATACATTCTGATAAATGTGTTTGTAATTACTATCAAGCGAAGTACTGTACTGGTTAAACAATACCTCTGGTTGAATACCCCAATTTTTCCCAAGACCGATCTCTGCAAATACACCAAGATGATATCCATACTTGAATTCATTCCTGAATGACTGACCATCTACTTTAGTGATATTGGTACCAACTTTGAACCCGGCATGAAACTGGGCCATCGATACGGAAGAAATCAACAACGCTGCAAACAGCGGGACGAGAAGCTTAGCTTTCATTAAAAAATTTTTAATTGTTAACAATGAGGTGTGTGGTCCGCTCCATCGGAGCGATGCACATTAAAAATTAATACGGGTAAAAATTTCAAGTATAATGCCAACCGTCTCCTGTACCTGTTAATTTACATTAACGCCAGCTTAATTTACATTAACTACTACAGGCTATCATTTTATAAAACAAAAAATGGGCCGTAGATATTGTGGTGAGGTTGTTAACTAATTCAAAATTAAAAAGTCAAAAGTCAAAAACAGCTTATAACCTATACGGTTTTTGAAAACGAATGTTGACAATAAAGAATAGAAACCTTATAGGTTCAGCTATTTTTTTTGACTTTTGACTTTTTAATTTTGAATTTCTTAAAACATCAACCCTGCATTAATAGAATACAACAGCGTCAACTGCTTACCGGCATCAGGAAAATAATAATCAAGGATCACCTGGGGTTGAATAAAAAATTTACCAATAGAATACTCAGGCTTCAATGACAATGTAAGCGACAATGGTTGAAATTTCATTTTATCATCCAGGTTGGAATTACCTGAACTCAACACTGTACCCCCGGTATTACGCGCAGTGAACGCAACGGTTCCTGTCTGCTGATTGAACCCGTACTGTTGTGTACCAGCAGAGAAACATAATACAGGCGTCAATCTTAAATAATCTTTCTGACTAAACAAGTGCAGCCAATAAAAATTATGTCGCACAGAACCTGTTACCGAAAAGTCAGCAATGTTTTCATCAGTGACTGTTGTAGTGGTAACCAATATCCCTAATCTCCGCAATCTTCTTATCCGTTTTATTCTGATAAATTTTTTTCTTTTTTCTAAATCGGTACGACTACCCCAACCATACTGCGCGCTCAATCCGGGCTGTAACCATGATTTTCTATAAATAAAATATCCATTCACCTGATTCTGCAAAGGCGTAGTGTAAAAAGGCAACGAATCTTTTGTGAAATACCGCGTATAAGAAAATCCTCCGATCCAATTTTGTTGTTGAATAAAATCGAAAGAAGGCGTTACTGAATACTGATAAAGATTCTCCTGCTTTCCATCATCGATCATACTTCCTGCGATGGTAATACCCGGACCTTTCTTATGGTAATAACCAAGTGCCGGAGAAATGATCGTCTTCTTAAATGTACTCAGGTCCGTATTGTTGTTCGAACTGAAATCATAGTAACCATAACTCAATGCTCCATTCACCAAAAAATAACTACGCGGCGACTGCAGTGAATCGATAAAACTATCAAACTCATCCAGCAGGTCATCAAAATCCATAGACGTATCCATTGCCAGCGACGAATCAGCCGCGATTTCCGGCGGAGTGGTCTGGCAATCTGCTACCAATCCCATCAACAGGCAACCAGCTATGGTAATGATTTTTTTTAAATGCATTTAGCAGCTGTGGGACTTTGATAATTGAAAAAGGTTTAAAGAGAAGCTATTAGCTTTTAGCCGTTAGCTATTAGATCTTATAAGAAGTTTTCTAAGCAATATGAAAATATCGATTGAAGCACTAACAGCTATTAGCTAAAAGCTCCTACGCCAACTCAATCATCGTAATCTCCGGAAGAATTCCTACCCTTCCCGGATACCCGATAAAACCATACCCACGATTGACATACAGTTTTTGTGCGTCGGTTTCATAGAGGCCGGCCCATTGTTTGTAAACGTATTGCACAGGACTCCATTTGAAGCCGGGTAAATCAATACCGAATTGCATACCATGTGTGTGACCCGCAAGCATGAGGTCGACATCTTTATATTTTTCACGCACCTCCGCATCCCAATGAGATGGATCGTGACTCATTAATATTTTGAATGGATAGACTTCAGAACCAGCATAGGCTTTTGCCATATCGCCATACTTCGGGAACCTTGCCTTTGCGCTCCAGTTCTCGATACCGATGAGCGCAATCTTATCATTTCCTTTTTCCAGCGCCACATGTTCATTCATCAATAAGCGCCAGCCAAGTTCACTATGTATTTGTTTTAACCTGTCCAGGTTAGCTTTTTTCGCTGCTGCACTTTCCCAATGCACATAATCACCATAATCATGATTCCCTAATGTTGAATAAACTCCCATCGGCGCTTTCAGTTTACTGAAAACATCCATGTAGTTTTCCATTTCATCAGCGGTATTGTTGACAAGGTCGCCGGTGAAAAGAATGATATCCGGGTTTTGCGCCAGTATCATTTCTACCCCATGCATCACGGCTTGTTTATTGGTAAAACTTCCGGAATGGATATCTGATATCTGGATAATTTTTAATCCTTTGAATGAAGCTGGCAGGTTGCTATACGTCAGTGGTATTGTTTTTATCTGGTAGCGGTATTTATTTCCAAATCCATAGATAAGTGTACCAAACAGCCCCCCTCCTGCGATCATACCTGTCCAGGTAAGAAAGGCAGAACACGAGATACGTTCACCCTCCTGCAACTTCTCACCTTCTGTGTTGGAAAAAAATAATTTCCCAGCTGCCCATTGAATGAGCCGGCGGATATCGTCGATAAGAAAGAAAACAGCAGCAATGAATTTTGCAAAAAATAAACCAATGATCACCGCGAAGATGGTTGTTCTTGTAAATTTTGCCTGCTGCAAAAAATGAATATACGGGAGAACGATGAGCACAATGATGGCGATGATAGAGATGGACCAATAACCATAGGTAACAATGGTCCTCGTTTTACTACCAGCCGGACCGGCTACCAATTTGACAGCCTGGAAGACATACAAATCCAGCAATACCATAAATCCGATCAAAACCCACCAAAAAGGAGAATTACGCATAAATAAGTAGTAAAATTAAAGTCCTGTGTTTACAAATACTTTTTAACGATGATTTATTTTTGTCATTTTATTGGGTAAAAATGGGCAAAACTATATTTTGCGGTCTTGGCAACAGGCGGCAATTTTACCGTTTAACTTAAATCGTTCCGAAAAAATCCATTATGGCAAGAATAATCGGTGTGGCAAATCAAAAGGGAGGTGTGGGAAAAACGACTACTGCTATTAACCTGGCAGCTAGCCTGGCTGTATTGGAATTCAGGACCCTGCTGGTTGATGCCGATCCTCAGGCCAACAGTACCACGGGTGTTGGATTTGACCTGCATAATATCACCAAAAGTCTCTACGATTGCATGGTGAATGAAGCAAGGGCAAAAGAAGCTATTCTGAAAACTGATATTCCTTACCTCGACCTGTTACCTTCACATATTGACCTCGTAGGTGCCGAGATCGAAATGATCAACTATCCCAACCGCGAGATGGTGCTGAAGAGTTTATTGAATGCTATCCGTGATGAATACGAATTTATCATCATCGACTGCTCACCTTCTCTCGGACTTATTACCGTCAATGCACTGACCGCGGCCGACTCTGTAGTAGTACCGGTGCAATGTGAGTTCTTCGCCCTGGAAGGTTTGGGAAAATTATTAAACACTATCAAGATCGTTCAGAGCCGCCTCAACACCGCGCTCGTGATTGAAGGTATATTGATGACCATGTACGATGGCCGTCTCCGCCTCTGCAACCAGGTGGTCAGCGAGGTTCGCCGCCATTTCGAGGACATGGTATTCAGCACGATCGTTCACCGGAACGCCCGGTTGAGCGAAGCACCAAGTGTCGGCAAACCAGTTGTTTTGTATGACGCTACAGCAAGGGCTCTATGAACTACCTGAACCTGGCCAAAGAGATCCTGCAAAAGAATGATATGACGAAGATCAAGCAGGAAGAAAGAATCCTGGAGCTTTAAATAAAACACGGCCCGATAGCTTACTTTTGCATTTCAACAGCTAATAGCTAACTGCTAACAGCTTACTATAATGACCAATCCCAAACAAAACAATAAAGAAGCGCTTGGCAAAGGAATTCGTTCCCTGCTGCAAAGCATCGACAGTGACCTGAAAACAAATGCAGGTCAATTGAAGCCAACCGTTGTTGAAAACGCAACAGGCACCAATCGTATTCCTATTGATGAAATTGATACCAATCCCAAACAACCACGCCGTGATTTTGATGAACAGGCACTGAAAGAACTCGCCGAGTCTATCAAGCTGCATGATATCATTCAACCCGTTACTGTATCCAAACTTGCTTCAGGCAGGTATAGATTAATTTCTGGTGAACGTCGCTGGAGAGCATCGAAGATGGCTGGATTGAAAGATATTCCTGCTTATATCCGCCAGGCAAATGATGCTGAATTATTGGAACTGGCATTGCTGGAAAATCTGCAACGCGAGGATCTCAATGCCATGGAAATTTCCCTGAGCTATAAAAGAATGATGGAAGAATTGGATTATACGCAGGAACAAGTGGCGGAGAGAATGGGAAAAGACAGAAGTACAGTT
>JBDTPD010000013.1:0-17899 GCA_039932855.1 Chitinophagaceae bacterium
CTGTGGTTCTCTTAATCTCTGTGGCTCTCTGTGGCCTGAATTGTAACTACCATCACAGACAATTCAGTTGTATATTTATTGATATCATTATACTTATGCTAATACGGATACTTTTATTCATTATTTTCCTTACGCTTTTTATTACCGCTGATGCTCAGAATATACAGCCACTGGAACTTGCAAAAAAGATATTTTCTCCAAAAGCATTTCCTGATATAAATAAATATGTAACGGGCGAATATAAGGGCCGGCCCAATGGCACGGATCTCCGGAAAGGAACCATGACCAGGTTTTTACTACTCGGACAGACAAGCAATACGGCAGTAGTAGATATGACAGTTACTGATTCTTCCGGCGATGGCTTTGACACCTACCTGCATTTTAAAAAAGATTCTATCTGGAAAATGGAAGCTTTCCGGGCCCTGGCACAGACGACGATAATAGAACAAGTGAAACAAGAACTTGAATCGTTAACACCTCAACAGGTAGATTCCATTATAAGTATAGCCGATACTGCAAGGAATAAAGAAAGTTTGGTGTTTACATCAAGAGAGGATTATGAGTTTGAATTAGGAAATGCGCGGCTAACACTGGCACTGGATGAAAAAATAATAGCTCATTTTAAAGCCAATGAAGCGGCCTTTAATAAAATTAAAGATTCGATTTTACTGGTAAATAAAAACATTGATGATGACAAGTATCTGGAGATCGCGAAAGGTATTAAACAGTCTTACAGAAAATTATTTATTTCGTCAGTAACCAGTAGTGAAGTTGAATTTGGCAAGTCAATTAATTTCTTAATCGGGGGTATAATAGATAACTCGGTTGGCTATTTATTTGTCATGGATAAAAAATCGTTGCCTGAAATGAGTTCTGATAGAATAATCATGCTTAGAGAAATTGGGAATGGATGGTATATTTATAAAACAACATAATAGATGAATAGCTAATCTATCAATAGGTAAATAAAAAATTACAACGCAAAAAACCGCAACGTGTATAGAATCACTTTGCGGTTTTTTGCGTTACACTCTTTTCTAAACATGATCATCTGTGATAATAATCCCGTTACAATTAGTTAATCATTCCGTAACAAACTTTGATGATGGCAAAGAGCAAACATCCATTTCTTTGCCGGCTGGAAATAATGAATTGTTAAAGCGCTCATCGCTTTCACGCTAACCTTATCTCTCATTATTTCTATGATTGCCTCCAATGATTGACTATTTTTTATTTTATCAACCATTATAATGTTAACATCTATGAGATCGCTGACACTTACTGTAATGAAAATCAATACAGGAAAGCGGCTACTATTAGGTTGCGTTTTTTTGCTGGCCAATTATATCGTATCGGCACAACAAAAAACAATCAGTGGTACCGTAAAGTCTTTAGAAAATGGAAACCCACTCAGTAATGTAACGGTTCAATGGAAAGGGACAACAGTCGGTACCACCACCGATGCGAAAGGACATTATACGATCAGAGCCGAAGAAAATCATTCATTACTTTTTACAGCCATTGGTTTTGCTGAGACAGAAGTAAAATCGGTTAACCGCGCCGTCATTGATGTAAGCCTTGCAGGTTCTTCAAAGGAACTGGAAAGTGTAGTCGTTACGGCATTAGGAATAAAACGCGAGGAGCGTTCATTAGGCTATGCAACAACAACCGTAAAAGGAGAGGAACTGACTGGCGCGTTATCAGGTAACTGGACAGATGCCTTGTCAGGAAAAGTTGCTGGGTTGAATTTAATTCGATCAAACAGCGGACCTACTGGTTCCAATAAGATCATCCTTCGTGGTGAAACTTCATTGACAAATCCTGAAGGTAACGAAGCATTGATCGTTGTTGATGGTGTGGTTATCAACCAGGGAAGTGGCCGCCGCACTGCAGTCGGTGGAGAAACTGCCTACGGTACCGGAAGCGATAACATGCCCGTAGATTATGGTAGTGGATTAAATGATATCAATCCGGAAGATATTGAATCGGTAACTGTATTGAAAGGAGCAGGCGCTGCTGCTTTGTATGGACAACGTGGTGCAAACGGCGCTATCGTCATTACTACCAAGTCAGGAGCAAAGAAGAAAAAAGGGTTAGGAATTAATTTCAACTCCAATGCATCGATCGAACAAGTTAACCGCTGGCCCGATCTGCAATATGAATATGGTCAGGGGTTAGATGGATCACCTTATTATTCTTATCTCGCAGGTCCGGATGGTGCCAGCACCAGCGCTACCAGTTCTGCGTATGGTCCACGATTCAATGGGCAAATGTTTTATCAATACGATCCTGTTACACAAAAACAAGCGACAACAAGAACACCGTGGATCGCTTATCCTGATCAAACGCAGGAATATTTTAATACAGGTAATACTATTACTAACTCTATCAGTGTGGATGGTAGTACCGATAAAACGACAGCTCGTTTTTCTGTTACCAATGTTTCCAACAAATGGATCATTCCTAACACCGGATATAAACGTAATTCAGTGGCGCTGTCAGTGAATTCCAAAGTGAGCGACAAACTTCAGATCTCTTCCAAAATAAATTATACCAATAAATGGAGTGATAACCTTCCGGGAGCCGGATATGGTAACCAATCCATCATGTACTGGTATATATTCTGGCAACCAAATGCAAGTCTTGATTACTTGAAAAATTATTGGATGAATGGACTGGAAGATAGAAAGATATCTTATCCGTTCAGTTCTTTTCCTGAAAACCCTTATGCCGTCGCTTATGAATTTATCAATAGATCAAACAGGCACGGTATAACGGGCAACGTACAGGCTACTTACAATTTTACAAAAGATCTAAGCATGCAGGTAAGAACCTCAATGGATCTTTCCTATGAACAACGCTCGCAGGAGCGCCCTTATGATGCAGGATCGAAATATCAGAAAGGAAGCTATCGTACGCAAAATATCTTTTCACAGGAAGCCAGCAGCGATTTCCTGTTGAAGTATAGCAAGGAAATTAGCAAGGATTTTAATTTCTCAGCTACAGCCGGTGGAAGTGTTTTGAGAAATACGTATAATAAAGATGAAGTACGGGCAGACTCATTGACGTATCCAGGAATTTATACAATGGCAAATGCGGCAGGTCCGTTAGTTACGCTGCCATATAAAAGTAAATATGCGATTAATAGTTTTTATGGGATCGTGACACTTGAGTACAAGAAATTCTTGTATGCAGATCTGACCGCGCGCCAGGATTGGAACAGTACACTCGCTACGCCGACAAGATCAGATAATGCAGGTTTCTTTTATCCATCTGCTAACTTCAGCTTTATTCCTACAGAAATATGGAAAGAGTTACCAGCTATTATTGATTTTGCAAAAGTTCGTCTTTCTGTATCAGGAGTTGGTAGTGGTGGTACCATACCTTATTATACAGCTTATAACTACGCAACAGCAGGAAGTCTGTATAGTGGTGGGCTTGCTAATCCAGCATTATTAGCTAATCCTGATCTTAAACCACTCAAGACAATTACCTATGAAACGGGTTTGAATCTAAGAATGTTTAAGAGTCGTCTTGATTTTGATGTAGCGGTATACAAGAGCGAAACAAAGAACCAGATATTACGACGCATCATTGACCGTTCTTCTGGTTATCAGAATGCGATAATCAATGCCGGACAGGTAAATAATTCAGGAATAGAAATTTCATTGAGTGGTACGCCTATAAAAATGGCGAGTGGATTTAAGTGGACGACTACACTTGTATTCTCTGCTAATCAGAATAAGATCATTAAACTGGCAGATAGCGCCGTTGTTTTACAAAACGGTCCTGTTGGTGGTGGACAAATTGTAGCAAAGGTTGGTGGAAGTATGGGTGATATGTATGGACGGGGATACCTGCGTGCGCCTGATGGACAGATCGTTTATGATGCTAACACAGGATTTGCATTGCTTTCACAGAATCTCGTTTACCTCGGCAATACAATTCCGAAAGGAAAACTGGGATTGACGAATGAATTCCAGTACAAAGGTTTTCACCTGAGCCTTTTGTTCGACGCACAATGGGGCGCTGTTGCACACTCATTGACACACTATAAACTGGCTGAGCAGGGAAAAACGACTAACACACTTCCCGGCAGGTACAATGGTATTATCGGAAATGGTGTAGTGATGGATGCAAATGGAAAATATATTCCTAATACTACTATCACTACTGATATCGATGAATATTACCGTTCACATTTTGGTATCGATAATGCAGAAGGAAGCACATTCACTACTGACTTTATAAAATTCAGAGAGGCACGTTTCGATTATACGTTGCCGGCAAAGCTGACTAAGAAGCTGGGACTTCAACGTGCAACGATCGGAGTATACGGACGTAATCTGTATATCTGGTCAAAATGGCCAATGTTCGACCCTGAATTCGGAACATTAAGCGGCACCGATATCACGCAGGGTTTTGAGATCGGTCAGTTCCCTTCTACAAGAACAATTGGATTGAATCTTGTGGTCGGACTTTAATTTTTATAAAAAATTGACTGAGTTATTTCAATAAAAAAATATACAGATGAAAAAGATAGCTTACGGGTTTTCATGGATCATAGCAATATGCAGTGTGTTGATCACTTCCTGTACAAAAAATTTCCAGGAAATAAATACTGATCCTAACAGTGCTGCCAACGTGCTGCCGCAGCAACTGCTGGCACCCGCGTTGGTAAATACATTAACCTATAATATGCTTCGCAATCGCAATTTCAATAATGAGTTGATGCAGGTCACGGTTGATATGAGCGATGCAGAGGGTAGGGTGTTCCGGTATGATTACCGGAATAATTTCTCAGACTACCTGTACAATGGCTGGTACGCACAACTGACAAATTTCAGGGACATTTATAGATTAGGAAGCGAGCCGCTCACTTACAATAAATCGTACATGGGCATTTCCCTGATTTGTCAATCGTGGATCTATTCCATGCTGACTGATACGTATGGAGATGTTCCTTATTCAGAAGCTATTCTCGCAAGAGACAGCGCTATCTATGAGCCAAAGTTTGACAGGCAAAAAGATATTTACCTGGATATTTTCAAAAAACTCGATACAGCAAATACTTTATTAAGTGCAGGCACAGCTATTCTTAATACCAGCGATCCTGTGTATAGTGGTAATATTTCAAAATGGAGAAAATTTGGCAACTCATTATACCTGCGTTTGCTGCTCAGACTTTCTGGTAAAGCGGAAGTATCAGCAGATGTCATTGCTAAAATAAAAGACATTGTAGAAACCAATGCAGCAAACTATCCCATCATGACTACCAATGATGAGTCGGCTATTCTGAGATGGACAGGTGTTGCTCCTTATTCTTCTCCATTACTTTCTGTAAGGGAACAGGATTTCAGAGCGCCGGGTATTGCCAGTTATTTTATCGATAACCTTGTTAACTGGAATGATCCGCGTATTGATATTGCTTATGGATCGAATGGAATTAACAGATGGGCCATTGCTCCTTACCAGGGCGCTTATTCAGGAGTACCGAGTGGTTATTCTCCCGGCGCTAATCCAACAAAGAAATCTTATTACTATTCTACCACATCCACGTCTACACTGATGAACGATCCATTGGCAGGAATGATCATGAACTATGCTGAGTTGAAATTTATTCTTGCTGAAGCTGCTGCAAAGGGTTGGATCGGCGGTTCTGCAGAAACATTTTATAATGATGGCGTTTTAAACAGCATCAAACTTTGGGTACCAACCTGGGCGATCCCTGTTACTACTTATCTCGCTGCAGCAGATATGCAATGGGATGCAGGTGCTACACTTGATGAACAGATGGAAAAAATTCATGTACAAAAATATTACGCCTTGTACCTGACCGATATGGAACAGTGGTTCGAGTTTCGTCGTACCGGTCATCCCGTGTTACCACATGGAGCAGGATTAAAAAACAATGGGATAATGCCGGCAAGAATGGCGTACCCTGTGTATGTGCAATCGGCTAATCCTACTAATTATACGGCGGCTGTAGCTGCACAAGGACCCGATGTATTGTCCACACAGGTTTGGTGGCAAAAACCTTAATCAAGATAGCTGACTGTAATTAAAAAATAAATGAAATGAGAAATAGTATTCTATTCACTTTCCTTTTTACCTCATTACTATTCATGGCCGGATGTAAAAAGGATATTTATCCCGGCGATTATCCCGGAGGCAAACTAAGTCCTTATATTTCCATTTTTGATATCCGCGATCTTTTTAAGGGCAATGAAGTAAAACTTACTACCGACAATATGTTTGGCGCCGGTAAGATCACTGGTGTAGTAGTATCGGATCATTCAGGTGGAAATCTGCCTGCAGGTTTATTGATCATACAGGACAACCGACGCTTATCTCAGTTAAGAGGTATTTCTATTCCTATTGGAGCAGATGCGGCTGGTTATGTTCCCGGCGATTCGGTGATCATCGATGTAGAAGGTGGGGTCTTGAAAAAAATAGATGGCATTGTTCAACTGACAGGTATTACGAATAGTAAGATTAAAAAAGTTTCTTCCGGTAATCCTATTGTGATCCCTATTGTAAAATCGAATGCTGTACTTGCAGCACCTGATAATTTCGAAAGTACTTTATTATCTATCGTACGTGTTGGTTTCGATGCCTCGTATCCTGCTGGTACTACTTATGCAGGTAACAGAATGATCAATGATGGTTTTGGAAATATGAAGCTGCATACGGAAGCGACGGCTACTAATGCAAACACGGTAGTTCCTTTCCTTGCAAATTTTACGGGTATCATATTTAATAATGATACAGTTCCGCAGTTATGGCCACGCACGGTAGCTGATATTATTATTTTGAGCGCAACAGCACCTAAAATTGCTCCCATCATTATCACCGGTTACCTGGTAGATCCAAACGGAACGGATGCTAATTATGAATACGTGCAATTAATGGCCACCAGAGATATCAACTTTTCTGAAAAACCTTTTTCAATGGTCACTACGAATAATGCGGGAGCTTCTACACCAACAGGTTTCCCTGCCAATGGTTGGGCCACTGGTGATCTGAGAACATACAAGATCGATATGAATTCGGGTAGTGTAGTAAAGGGACAGTATTTTTATGTAGGTGCCAATAAAAAAATATGGGGTTCTTTATCAACTGATATCAGTTCATCTACCTGGATCAGTAAAATGTATTCAACAGTAAATGGAGATGGTTTCGGCACAGCTACCAGCAACTTACTTGCTAATAGTGGAAACGCAGCTGGTATCGCTATATTTGATCTGACAAATGTGACTGCGGACACCATTCCTGTTGATGTGATTTTTTACGGAGGCAACGGTATGTTGTATGCACCGGGCACACCAGACAAAGGGTATAAGATTACGAATACAGACTATTATGATGTTACCAATCCTTCTACGCTGGTATCACAACCTTATTTTACGATGGGATCGAATACCGGGAAACTTGCTTTTCCTGCTGCCACGAATTTTTCAAGACTTGGAGGAAAATATAATATTACAACCGGAAGATGGACCGGAGCCCGTACGCTAACCGGCATAGCATTAACAAATACATCAACTGTAACAGAAATAGAAGGCGCAACAACACTTGAACAATAATTTATGAAAAGAAGAGAATTTATTGGACAAGCCGTACTGCTAACAGGCGGATTACTTGTCGCACGTCAATTGCCTGCATCAACATTCGCTGGCAACAGTAAAATCAAGGGCCGTGTATTGTCGAAAGGCAAGGGGTTGAAAGGGGTAGTAGTCAGTGATGGCTATAGTGTAGTAGTAACTGATAGCAATGGTAAGTATGAATTTGAACCACATCCTGATGCAGCAGCGGTGTTTGTATCTACGCCGGCTGGCTATGCATTTAATCACGAGCGTGGCATCTCACGTCATTATCATATGATGTCAACACTGAAGGGTAAAAAATCAGTTGACTTTGACCTGGTACCACTTGGTAAGGATGATACTAATCACGAATTTATTATCTGGGCCGATCCACAGGTAAAGAGCGCCAGTGATGTACAAAAAATGATGAGTGAATCAGTACCGGATGTACAGAAGTTTGTAAGTGCAGCTGGCAATGAAGCTATTCTTCATGGTATATGTGTAGGTGATATTGTTTGGGATGCGCATGAGTTATATCCCGATTATGACAGGGCTGTTGAAAAAATGGGTATCCCTTTTTTCCAATGTCTCGGTAATCATGATATGGATTATGGCAAAGGGGGTGATGAAACATCTGACTACACATTTAAACAAACATACGGACCAACTTATTACTCATTCAATCGTGGCAAGCTGCATTATGTAGTGATGGATAATGTTCGTTATTTAGGAAAGGACAGAGAGTATGATGGGTATGTTTCCCAAAATCAATTGGATTGGCTGAAGAAAGATCTGGCGTTGGTTCCGAAAGAAAGCCTGATCATTTTATGTCTGCATATACCCGTGCATAGCGGTGTGAAGAATAATAGTGATCTATATGCAGTGCTGGAAGATAGAAATGTTCACATTATGTCTGGTCATACCCATTATCATAAGAACGTGATCAAGGGAAATATTTATGAACACAATCATGGTACAGTATGCGGTGCGTGGTGGACAGGATCGATCTGCGAAGATGGAACACCGAATGGTTATGGTATTTACAGAGTGAAAGGAACGGAACTGGAGTGGCACTATCAATCAACCGGCCAGGCAGATGATTATCAAATGAAAATTTTTGTACAAGAGGAAGGCGGGAATAAAAATGTAGTTACTAATATCTGGAACTACGATCCTGAATGGAAAGCTGAATATTGGATTGATGATGTGAGTAAAGGTGCATTGCCTCAATCACCTGGTACCGATCCATACGCTACGGCTACTTTACTCGGACCAGAATTGCCAAAGCCAAGAGCATTTGCAGAACCCAAGTTTACTGATCATTTATTTAAAACAACAGTTCCGGTTGATGCGAAAGAAATAAAGATCGTAGCGACGGATCGGTTTGGGAAGAAATATACGATGGTGAAGGCGTTGACTACATAAAGTCTTCGACTTTTTTACTGTTTCGATAAAATAAGAGTCTTCGGTTCTTCGTAGTTTTCCAACTACGAACTGCTCCGGCTTTGCAAAAGCCGTCTAACGAACATTATTTCCAGCAGCAAGTGATAGAAAAATTTTATTTCTCCGAGAACGTTACCGGAGTTTATCATTAATAAGATTATACTTTCACCAATGAAAAATAACATTCAAAAATAATCTTACCGAGAACGTTATCGGCAATCGGTCTACTTCAGGAATAAATTTCTCCTACATCAACTATCTTTTTTTTCAGTGATTGATAAAAAGCGTTTAACAAAATAGGTGACGTAAATATTATTTTTCTTAACTAGTTAAAAATCAGTAAGTCTTTTTTTTCTTGTAGAGTTTTTGATGTAGTGCTTTATTTGGGATGGGTTATGTTATTAAAGCAATTTTGATCTACTCAAAACTGCTGTTATATGAATCGACTACAAATGCCCATTCATCTGCTTCCCCGCAGATCCTTTCTCCAACACTTTTTTTCATGTGCTGCTTTACCTGAATAACAGAGTTCCGGTTCAGGATCGACCGATTCCTGCACCCGGATAAATCGACCGAAATAAATAGTGCTTTTTAACCTGCTTAAAAAAGATTGCTGTATGAGACTTCATCCCATTTCCCGCGTTAGAAAATTATTTTCAACCAAATGGCCGGTACTACTTTCTCTACTGGTCATCTTTCAACTCTCCGGTCCTTCACTTTATGCCCAGGATAAAAAAATAGAAGGTACCGTGACCGACTCCAAAGGCGCACCACTTGAAAAAGTCAGCGTCACAATCAATGGCTCCGCTACCGGCGTTACAACCGATGCGGCCGGACATTATATTATAGTAGTCGGACCAAACGCTGTACTGAGTTTTTCTTCGACTGGTTTTACTACCAAAGAACAACCTGTCGGCGATAAATCAACTATTAATGTATCGCTTGTAGAAAATGCACAGACCATGGACGCCGTTGTCGTCGTTGGTTATGGTAGTCAGAAAAAAGTAAACCTTAGTGGTGCCGTCGCACAGGTCAGCGGTAAGGACCTGGTGAATAAACCAGTGCCGAATGTAACCAGCGCACTGCAGGGTGTATTACCCGGTGTCACTGTTCTCAGAAGCAGTGGTCAGCCTGGTGATGAAGGTTACGGCATACGTATCCGCGGATTTTCTTCTGCCAACTCAGCCAATGCATTGGTGCTGGTTGATGGAGTTGAACAGGATATTAACCTGCTCGATCCAAATGATATTGAATCTATTTCTGTTTTAAAAGATGCATCTGCTTCTGCTATCTATGGAGCAAGAGCAGCGTCAGGCGTTATTCTTGTCACAACAAAACAAGGCGCTCCCGGTAAAACAAGAATTTCCTATAACTCTTACTATGGTATTAATATTACTGCCAGGCAACCAAAACGTCTGAATTCATGGGATGAACAAACGCTGATCGATGAGGCACGTTTCAATGCTACGGGTGCGCGTGAGTTCAATGCTGAGCAGATGGAATGGTTGATGAACCCTAACTTTTCTTATCGCCCAAATCCTACTGCTGATCGCTGGGAATATTATGGTAATAATAACTGGATCACAGAAGGAATGGATAAGATCAATCACATGAAGAGTCATACTCTTTCTGTGAGTGGTGGCACGGATAAAATAAATTACCTGATCTCCGGTAACTATTATTACAGAGATGGTGTAATAAGATACGGACCAGATGACAACTCTCGGTATAATCTGAAATTTAACCTGAATGCTGAACTGAATAAATACGTAAGCATAAAAGTAACGACCGGTTACATCGGCTCTTTCGTTAGAGAAAATGCTTATGGAACCGACCAGATCATCAACCGTCTTTATCGCAGCCGTACAAGACAATCATTGTACACGCCGAAAGAAGATATCACGGGTCAGCCTTATAATGGTGACTTACAGGTCAACGCCGTTGATATCGAAAAGAATGCTGGTATCGAAACGCGTAATTATGAAACCTTCACCGGTAAACTGGATTTTCAGGTAAAGAATCTGGTGAAAGGTTTAACGCTGAATGTAATTGGCTGGAGAAATCAGAACAACTATGCGGCGGAAAATGATAGCAGGAGTATATCCTGGTACGGTCGTACAACCAACACCATACGTTTCAGTGTGAACATTCCGAATTCTATTACGGTTACAAAGAATAAAGGTTTTCAAAATAACCTGCAAGGTTTCCTGACGTATAATTTTAAAATAAAGAAGAATCACAGTTTCACATTGCTGCAAGGTGGTTCGTATGAAGAATACCGCAAGGATGAATTCACTGCTTCTGCACAGAACATGATCACGAATGATTTCTTTAGTCTGAACTTTGGTGATCCGTTGACAAAAACAAGCAGTGACCTCGTACAAACATGGGCGCTTGAATCAGCCTTCGGTCGGTTGAATTATAATTTTAAGGATCGTTATTTATTCGAAGCATCTTATCGTTATGATGGTAGTTCGAGACTGGCGCCAAAGAATCGCTGGCAGGTGTTCCCATCCTTCTCCGGTGCATGGCGCGTGGACCAGGAGCGATTCATGAACAACGTTGGTTTCATCAATAACCTGAAGTTGCGTTTATCATGGGGACAATTGGGTAATGGTTCCGTGTTAGGTTATTACGATTACATTCCTTTGCTGACAAGTGGATTGACAACGACAAACAATCTTGTCTTCAATAATCAGCGTACGCAATACTTCTATCAATCAGCCCTGGCTTCTCCTGATAAAACATGGGAAACTGTTGAGCAATCTAATATTGGTATCGATGCAGGGTTCCTGCACAACAGGCTTACTGTTACTGCTGATTATTATATAAAATATAATAAGAACATGCTGGCGGTATTGAACGTGCCGAATATCATAGGTATTAATGTATCCAGTGTAAACGTAGGTAAATTGAAAAGCTGGGGATCTGAGCTTGACATCAAATGGAAAGATCGTATAGGCAAACTTGATTACGGTATTGGATTCAATATTTCTGATAATCAGAATAAGCTGGTGAAATATGATGGACGTAATTCAATCGGTGCTGGTGGAGTAGTGAACCTGCTCGAAGGCTATGCACTCAACAGCGTTTGGGGTTATAAAACAGATGGCTATTTTCAAACACAAGCGGAAGCGGATGCTTACAAAGCAAAGGTTAGCTATCCATTCTTCCCTAATCCAGCACCAGGTGATGTTAAATATCTTGACCTGAATGGTGATGGCGTTATCTCTGCCGGTGATGGTACACCTAATCATCCGGGTGATCTTGTTTATCTCGGTACTACCAATTCACGTTACACATATGGATTTGACTTATCAGCTGCCTGGAAAGGATTTGATTTCTCTGTATTCCTGCAGGGAGCTGCAGTAAGAAAATTCCTGATCGATGAAGGAACACTTTCTCCGATACTTGGTACAGCTGATATGCCATGGACCATTCACATGGATCGCTGGACACCGGATAATCCGAATGCATTTTTTCCAAGAATGTATCAGACAAGTGCGCATAACTATAAGCCATCTGATAAGTGGGCGCAAAATGGTGCGTATATCCGTTTGAAGAATATTCAATTGGGATATACTGTTCCCGTTAAGAAAAAATATATACGCGATCTGAAAGTGTATGTATCTGCACAGGATCTGTGGGAATCAACAAAAGTATTGAGTGTGTTCGATCCGGAAGTAGGAAATGGAGTAAGCGCTACTACATATCCTTTTTACCGTACCGTTTCATTTGGTCTTAATCTTTCACTCTAATCAAGCATTAACATGAAAAAGTTCAAGCACTTATTTATATATACTATTACAGCAACACTATTATTTAGTGGCTGTAAAAAAATTGACCGCTTCCCGGAATCGGAATTCAGTGATGCTGAATTCTGGAACACCGAAACAGATCTTATCAATGCCTCCAACAGAATGTATCAGCAACTCGATGCTTATTGGGTTGACAACAGGGGAGATGATGCAGTGAACCAGGGTGGACCTGATGCTACCAGCAATGGCAACAGATCTGTCCCGAATACCAGTGCGGACTGGAATGATCGCTATGATGAAATATTTACTGCTAATAATATTTTGGAGAAAGCTCCACGGGCAAAGGTGACTGATGTGATCAAGAATCGTTATCTCGCTGAAGCAAGATTTTTCAGAGCATATGCCTATTCAAGCCTGGTAAGAAAATATGGCGATGTACCACTTGTGTTACATACACTTGCTATTAACTCACCTGAGTTGGATATGCCACGTTCTACAAGAGAACAGGTTGTTGCGGCTATCTATGAGGATCTTGATTTTGCTTCGCAATGGTTACCTGCAAGAGCTGCATTGCCTGCTGCACAATACGGAAGAGTCACAAAGAGCAGTGCGCTTGCATTGAAAGCAAGAGTGGCATTGTATGAAGGTACATGGGGAGAATTTCATGGACCATCTGCTAACTGGCAACAACATTTGCAAACTGCTATTGCTGCTGCACAGGTGGTGATGGGAGAGGGACATACATTGTATGCTAACTATGGCAACCTATTCCTTGAAGCAGGTGAAGGTGCAGCGAATTCAGAAAACATTTTTGTAAAATTATATGGTGTAAGTAATACCAACCTGATACTGGGTCATAACAATTCCCGTGACCTGGAGAATGGACGTATGGCACCAACACGTAATCTGCTTCGCTTGTATTTATATAGCGATGGTCTTCCAGCTTTCAATATGGATGGAACACCAACGGCTACTCCATCTCCATTGTTTGTACCGGAAGGAACTGAGCCAAGTTATAATACCATTCTTGATAACCGTGATCCGCGTTTGGTCTTTACCATGTTCCGTTCAGGTGACCAGGCATACCAGGGCCCATGGGTTCCGAAGACATCGCTCGGATCGAGAACTGCCTTTGCGCCAAAGAAAGGATTCAGTAAAACAGATCAGACGATCAACAATGCAGCAGTGATAGATAGAATACTGATCCGTTATGCAGAAGTTTTATTGATCTATGCGGAAGCAAAATTTGAATTGGATGGCAGCATCAGTGATGCTGATCTTAATCTTTCTGTAAATGCATTGCGTACACGAGCTGGTATGACGGTTAAGCTGACCAACGCTTTTGTTGCGGCTAATAATCTCAACATGCGTGATGAGATCAGGAGAGAAAGAACAATTGAACTCGCGCTTGAAGGATTCAGGTATGATGACCTGATCAGGTGGAAAACAGCAGAGATCATGTTGCCTAAGGAATTACTCGGTGCAAAATTTATCGCTTCAGAATGGGTAGGTACCAATGGATCAGGTTTGAATCTGAATGCCGACCAGGTATTAATAGTGGAACCTGCGAGTACCAGGCATTTCCGTGCAGATCGTGATTACCTGTACCCGGTTCCTTTCAATGAGATCAATCTGAGTGGCGGGAATGTGGTGCAGAATCCGAACTGGCAATAGGGAAAGCTGTTAGCTTTTAGCGGTTAGCTATTAGCATTTAAATTATAAGAACTAAAAGCTAATAGCTAATGACTAATAGCTTAACACAAAAAAATTATAAAATGAGACTAATGAAATATATCATTATACTACTAGTAGCGGTGACTACGTTTGCTGCATGTGAGAAGAAAGATTATCCGGCTGGTGTGAAGGAACTGGAGCATCATTACTATGCGATTTTTGTTCCGAATAATAATACGGGTGTAACGGTGACAAGATCACAAACAGCGCTGGTAAAATTTCCTGTACAATTCTATTCAACTTATGTACGTGATTATGATGCCGTGGCTAAGTATTCCATTTTTACTACTGGCATTACTCCTCCTGCAGTAGCAGGCGTAGATTTTAATGTGGTAGATAAAAACGGAAACGTAATTACACCAGGGGCTGACGGAACGTATTCTATCATTTTTCCAAAAGCTATACAGGCGATGGATACTATTTATTTAAAAATGTTGAATAACGCAGCAACAGGTATACGCAAGATGGAAGTACAGTTGCAGGATAATATTACGCCACAATTTGATGTCGATATATTTTCTACTGCGTTCAGAAGGCCTGTCCAGATCAATTAACAGTGGGAAGTTTGCACGCAGCATAAGCACGCCGGGGATGACTTGAGAGAGCATTCCCGGTTTTTTATTTGAATGTAGAATTATGAGTTGTGAATTTTGAACTGAATATCGAACCTGCCTGTCCGGCAGGCAGGTTCGATATTCGGTTCACCATTTATCCTTCTTTATTCATTCTTTGTTAACCGCTAATAGAAGTGCCATTGTTGCCCAATTACTTCCCGCTGCAGAAATAAACTGATTGTCTCCATGCGGAAATCCGCTGTTTACATAAGGCACCGATGGAAACGATCGCGTTTGCACGTTCCATGATCCATCGGGTGATTGTGTTTGTAATAAAAAGGCAACAGCTTTTTGATAAATAGCTGATGTGTTGGTTAAATAGCCGGACTGATACAACGCATATAAACATTGTCCTGTCGCATACGCATCAGCCGGTAATGATTCCAATTGCGACCATCCGCCATTATCTTTTTGTGTAGCGGCTAATTTCTTTGCCTGCTGATGAATGAATGCGGTATCTCCATTTGTCCAGACGAGTCCGAGTATCTGAAATACTTTTTCTTCATTGGTGACCGGCGTTGTATTCATCAGCCAGTTTCTTGCTCTATTCAATCGTTGCTGAACTTCTTTATCAAAAATGGGAGGGAGATAATGCTGAATGCCTCTTGCTGTTAAAGCAGTAGCGGAGAAAGTATAATATTCAAGTGGCGGTCGTTTATTAGGGCTTACCCAACTTCCATCGCTGCGCTGACGCTGCAACATATTCTTTGTAAGCAGTTCGATCATTTTGGTTGAAGGAGTATGAGTAGCGTCAAGCGCCCAGAGATCATATCCACCACCAACAATAACCGCAGCCGGATCTTCATTTTGTGCAAGATAAGCGGTACGCAATTTCCAGGTATCAATGATACTGGTTAATCCTTCATTGATAGAACTATCCGGTACATTAAATCCCTTTTCATTTGCCAAAGAAAATGTCACACTACCGAGACCCTGTCCATGACAGGAATGACAACCACCGGAATTTGCTATGAATGTATGATTGCTGTATTGAAGCAGGGGCAGGCTTTTTTCAATTGCTGTCTTTACTTCTTTCGGATCAATCGTCCGATGATCAACATTGCTGAAGGCAACAATGAAAACCACTATTCCTGTAATCGCTAACCATTTTTTCATACGCACTGTTGATTGATCGATCGGTTATTATTTATTAGTGTCCGTTACTTTTTGCAATAAAGCCGTTGTGGCTGTATTTCCTTTTTTCTGTGACCAGGCAAGGGCTGTATTGCCTTTCGCATCTTTGAGATTTGTTTGTGCCCCTGCATCCAGCAATGCCTGTATGATCTCCGGATTATCTATTTCGCCATACGTTGCCCACATGAGAAAGGTCATGCCATCAATATCCTGCAGGTTAATATCTTTCGTTTTGCTGAGCAAAGCTTTTACCATCGTTACATCATTGAGTACAACGGCATAGGAGAGTGGCGGTGCTTTGTAGCTATCCATGATATTGGCATCAGCTCCATTGGCAAGCAGCCAGTGCACCATTTTAGCATTGTCGGATCTTACGGCAAAGAGTAAAGCTGTTTCCTGTAGACTGGTAGTATCATTTATATTAACACCGCTATTAAGGAGCGTACGTGCCGTTGCAGTATCTCCATAAAGCGCGAGTTGCATCAGCGCTGTCATTTGCCTTTCATTTTTTAGCAAAGGATTTGCGCCGTTCTTTAATAAGAAAGTGACCGCATCTTTTTGTGCAAATCCAACGCAGGCTGCTATAAGGGCTGTATTGCCCGTAATTGTTTTTGCATTCACATCTGCATGATACCTGACCAACACTTTCATTTTCTCAGTATCATTGATGCTCCATAGCATAGCGGTTTCTCCAAGATTATTTTTTGCATTTGGGTCTGCGCCTTTTTTTAATAAAAGTTCCATGCAGTCGGCAGTGGAGTATAGTGCTGCATACATTAATACATTATCGCCATCTTCATCTTTTACTGAGATGTTTGCTCCTTTTTTTGATAAAGAATTTACTTCTTTAAGTTTGTTGTTTTTGATAGCTTGTAGTAAGGGAGAAATGGTTTGTGAAAATGAATTGGCTCCGCATAAGAGAATGGTTATAAGAATAGAAAGCCTGAGCAGTGAGCGGCGCATGTAAGGGGTTTGGTACTAATATACTGAATTTTCGGAGTTTGGGGATTGCCGGGAAGTCGGGAAGGCGGTAAGAAACGTCTTTGAACCTTTTTACGCCATGGTGTGTGCCCTCACGCATCAATTACTTACTTGCGTTTCTTATCGCCTTACCGCCTTCCCGGTAAAAAAGTGCAATTAACCCGTACATTTGGCCGACAGCTTATGAGTGAAAATCTCCAACAGGATATTTTAAAAGACTTTTTACCAGTTCCCAGAAAGAACCTTTTTGTAAGAGCGCCGTATTGTCTTTTCATTATTGCAGCACTTCTTACTACAATCTTTCCAATGTTGTTTTGGGGCCAGGCTGTGGATGTATGGTTAGGAAATACATCAATGCTTATTCCGGCAGATCGTTTTATCTCTATTTTATTCATAGCTCTTTTTTCAGGAGCGGTCATTTATTTGTTTACGAATAAATATATGTTCTCGATCACCTTAACCTGGGTACATATATTGGTTACCTTACTGGTTGTCGTTTATTTTTTATTAACTAGTAAATGGTTCCTAAAATCGCAGGCCGAAAGCCATTTACAAGGGATTCTTATACAGACGTTGATGAAAGGTTACGCAAGAGAAATAAAATTATATACTGCGCCTACACTTATATTCTTTGGAGGTCAGCTTGTTT